>CAYJHY010000409.1:0-1973 GCA_964369875.1 uncultured Mailhella sp. | reverse complement strand
CTGTGTTTGAGGATATGGAAAGTTTACACGCCAATATTGTATATTATTTGAAAAATCCTGAACTTCGAGAAAAAACAGCCCGTAATGCTCGTAAAAGAATTGAAAAAGACCATAGCTATCAGAACCGTATGCAAACACTTTTAGACCACATCGCAAGCACAAGCACCGATTGGCCTCAGCTCAGAGAAAAGGAGGTTGCTTGGCCTGAAAATTTCAGTCAAGAAGCCAAAGAGCAAATCCAAAGTCTTTGTCAAGAGTTTGGAATCGCTCCTGACTGTTCTTTTCAAGCCATTGTCAGTTATGTTAAAAGCAAAACTGGGGAACTGTCAGAAAAAGAAGTGGCCTTACTCTTTTTAGACGAATGGAAAAAATTCTATTCGTAATTTTGAATTTTTATTTTTTGTTGTTTTTTATTGTTGAGGGGGGAACCCTATTTTCAGTCAAAAATAAGGTTCCCCCTCAAACTCCCCCCTCCTGAAAAACCATATGTTAGTGTGTTTCCACTGGGTATTATTCTAATAGTAATGACTTATTTTGTAGTTCTATGAAACAATTATTTAGATTTTCACAAAACATCTCCCTTCATCTTGGCAGTCTTTCAAGAGAACAAGCTCTTTTGTGTTTGGAAGTCAAAAAAAAAGTTGATCAACTTTTAACGACTGAATTTAGCGGGCTGAAAGCTGAAAGAATTAAAGTCTTACTTGCGGTTTCTGGAGGACTTGATTCTGTTGCCATGCTTGCTATTTTTGTAGCGTTACAAAGGGTACTTCCTTTGCAGCTTAATATAGCACATTTTAATCATGGTATTCGTGAAGAAAGTAAAAAAGAAAAAATCTTTGTAAAAAACCTTGCTTCTTATTTTGAGATTCCTTTTTTTTATCAAGAAACTGACACCCCTTCCTATGCGCAAAAAAACAAAATAGGACTTGAAGAAGCAGGTAGGATTTTACGCTACGAATTTTTCAAAGAAATTCAAAATAAACTTGATTTGGATTTAGTTTTTGTTGCTCACCATGCAGATGATTTAGCCGAAGATGTACTGATGCGCCTTATCCGTGGAGCAGTATGGCCTGCTCTGGGGGGTATGCAAGAATATGTTGCGGAAAAGAAGCTTTTTCGTCCCATTCTCTTTCTTGGAAAAGCACAGCTTCAATTATTTGTGTCAGAACTCGATCTTCCATATATAAATGATGAAAGCAATTCAGATACTCAATTTTTACGTAACAGAGTAAGAAAAGAAATACTCCCTCTTTTTTTACAAGAAAATCCTGAATTTTTAGTAAACATCAAAAATATCCATACTTGCGCACAAAATGATAAAATCTTTTTCTCTCAAGAAATTCAAAAATTCTGGAATGAGCATGCAGAACAAAGTCATCAAAAAACCTCCATTTCTCTTTTTTCTTTACAAAACCAAACAAAAGCTTTGCGGTTAAGGGTTTATACCTATGCGCTTTCTTTTTTTGCATTCGGATTTTCTAATCATCACACGCTTGAACGCTTGGATGTCGCAGTGATGGAAAACAAGGGTAATTCTGTTTTTAAATTTAACGGTGGAGTTCGAGCTCAAATCAGTAACAGTATGCTTGATTTTTATATGAAATAAGTAAACGTGCGATAATTTCTAAAATTTAAATAAGCACAAAAAAAAGTCCCGTTGAAGATTCAACGGGACTTTTATATAATCTGTTACATGAATTATTCTGCGCTTGCAGGAGCTTCTTCAGTCGGTGCTTCACCAGAAGTGGGAGCTTGTTCTTCTGTAGCGTCAGTAGCAACAGGTGTTTCTTCAGTTTCTGCAGGAGCTTCTGTTGCTTCTTTGTTAGCTTCGGGTGTTTGTGTGGTTGGAGCTTCAACTGCTTGTGGCTCTGTGTTTTCGGTTGGCGCAGGTACAGGTGTCACGGCAGGATTGGTGACTGCCTCTTCAAATTGCACATCAAGCACGGATTCATTACTGCTTTGATTAGAAGAAA
>CAYJHY010000408.1:0-1979 GCA_964369875.1 uncultured Mailhella sp. | reverse complement strand
TCGCGTTTAATATAGACGTCGCCAAAACGATAAACAAAGGTAGGAATATTACCTAAGGTCACTTCGTGTAAAAAATCGTGTCCGCACGGATAGTACACATCAGGATGTTTACGGCACGACAGCGCAGCTTCCGCACCACCTATCAAAAGTGAGTCTTCGACACCGGAAAGAAGTACAAAACGACCGGCCGGATCGCTTGATTTAACAACCAAAAGCCCATGATATTTTCTGGTATTACAGCAAACAAGCGAACTCGACGCATAAGATCCGAGACCATTGGTTTCAAGCCATTCTTTTCGTAAAGATTTACGTAAATTTCTACAAACAGTCTTATTAAACACAAATTCCATAAAATCATCCCTTCAACAAGTGTATTGACAAAAATAGCAAAACGAGAATCAAATATAAAGCGTTTGAAAATAAGGCAAAACAAAAAAAAGCACAAAGCAAGTAAAACTAAAAGAAAGCACGAATAAAAATAATCTAAAAATAAGGCACTTTAAGTAAAAACAAGGCTACAATTGAGTATTTATTGCGGAATCATAACAACATTCTGTATAAAATGCAAGAGTATCTTACTTTTTATAATAATACCATTCACGTTCACAACCCAAACAAAAAGAAGAAAACAACTACTTGAAATCAAAAACAATTCAACATAAAAGAAGACTTTTAAATCGAATACCATAAAAAATTATTTTTTCTATTATTACCTTAACCTACTGAAATTACGAAATTTCAATCTAAGACTTTAGTTTCAAAATATCAGCTGAAGTTATCAAACATTCTTTTTTGAAATATCATATAAAATATTTAATCTTAATGGTGAAAAATAATCATATCAGTTGGCTAGTATATGTTCACGCGCAAGACACGCCCCCCCCCACACTCCTACAAATGCATGCATTAAGATACACACAGGAATTTGCGGTATAACAGTCGCTGCAATATCTTGAGATTTACCTGTTTCTTCAGAACTTTTATCTTTATGTTGCGGATAAAATTCTTTATAAAAGTACTCACTCTCTAAAATACGCGGATTTTTCATGAGTACCCCTCCGCCAAGAAATAAGCCACCAAGACACAGAGTATTTAAAGCAAAGTTTTTACAAAAACGCCCTAAAAAACACGCATACATCTTTAATACTTCACTTTCTTTCCCGTTACTCCAAAGTTTTTGAGCAACTATTTCGGGCAAACAATATACACCATGAAAATAAGCATGCAACAAAGACAGGCCTTTTGCGCATAAAACATCTTCTACCGATAAACGTTTTTTTTTCAGATAATCACAAGCAAAACCTTCAAAATCAAGTTCTTTATCCCCATAAAACGGCATATCACCATGGCCACCTTCTCCTTGCAAGACCCCCCATCTTTTTTCGACGGATAAAAGTGCCGCCGTGCCAAGCCCCGTGCCTGCTCCTAAAATTCCTCGGACAGCAAAAGTATTTTGGGAAGCGACTTCAGCTTCCATACTATTACTCAACGTAAAATTATTTTCCTTCGGAACAAGGAACAATCTATCCACACCGTCGCTCTCGGTGGTTAATGTTGCAAAAGCTTGCAAAGCAAAATCATTTACAAGTTTAAATCGCTCCCCCAATGCTATAAACGCAGAACTTCTAAAATCTAAATACAAGGGCGCGTTGGTAAGGTGCGCACCATATCCGTCGCTATCAATAAGGCCTGCCACCCCAATACAAACAAAGTCAAGTTGCTCAAAGGAAAACTTTCCAAAGCGCATGGCTTCCAGCATTTTTGCACTGTCACTAAATTCCGTTGTGGCATAAATTTTTGATTCGCAAAGGCGTAATGTTCCGTCAAACAATTCAAAATAGCCAAAACGGCTATTGCTTCCCCCAATATCTGCGCATAAAATCCTATATATCATCAGCCCTCCGACAAGTTGTCATTTTGTTATTTTTTGGGAGGGGAAAAACCTTTTTTGTGAACAAAAAAGCGTTTTTCCCCTCCCA
>CAYJHY010000407.1:0-1981 GCA_964369875.1 uncultured Mailhella sp. | reverse complement strand
GCGAGCTTAACGAAGTTTTGAAAAACTGTGTGGCGAAATCTTGTGATATTTGGGACTCTGGGGTACCACTATTTCCTAACGACTTTAAAAAAGAAGCCGATTGCGGTATTGTCAGAGCTGAATACGAAGGATACAGCGCCGAAGAACTCGAAGATATCGACACAGTGTTTGTACTTGCAGGACGTATCGTTTCTTCTCGGTCTTTTGGTAAGGTTATCTTTTTCCATGTGCAAGATCGTACAGGTCGTATGCAATGTTATGCCGAAAAAACACTCTTGGGTGAAGAAAGTTTTGCAATTTTTAAAAAACTCGATGTGGGTGATATTGTTGGTGTTAAAGGAAAGCTTTTCCGTACAAAAACAGGTGAATTAACCCTGTCCTGTACTTTCATCAAGCTTCTTACAAAGTCTTTCAGGCCTTTGCCCGACAAACATGCCGGTCTTACTAATGTTGAAATGCGTTTTCGTCAACGCTATGTTGATTTGATTACCAACCCTCGTGCCAGAGATATATTCCGTAAGCGTTCTAAAATTATCAGAGAATTCAGAAACTTTATGGAAGATCAAGGTTTTATTGAGGTGGAAACACCCATGATGCATCCTTTGGCGGGAGGAGCGGCCGCTCGTCCTTTTGTGACGCATCACAACGCTCTTGATATGGAACTTTATTTACGTATTGCTCCCGAGCTTTATCTGAAGCGTCTTATTGTAGGCGGTCTTGAAAAGGTTTTTGAAATTAACAGATCCTTCAGAAACGAAGGTACAGACACAAAACATAACCCTGAATTCACCATGTGTGAATTTTACTGGGCATATGCAACCTTTACAGATTTGATGGATTTGACCGAAACTCTTTTTTCTCGCTTGGCAAAAACTGTTTGTGGTTCTACACAAATTGTTTATCAAGAACAAGAAATTGATATGACCCCTGGCAAATGGGAGCGTATTACATTCCATGATTCTTTGCAAAAATATGGCGGTCACCGTCCAGAGTTTTATAATGACATTGATGCGGTAAAAGAATATTTGTTGTCTCGCGGTGAAAAAAATATGGACAATGCCGGTATCGGGAAATTGCAATCCATGATTTTTGACATTGATGTGGAGCCAAAACTCATTCAGCCTACTTTTATTTATTTTTATCCTGCCGAAATTTCACCTTTGGCAAGACGTAATGAAGAAAATCCTGAGCTCACTGACCGCTTTGAACTTTTCATTGCCGGTGGCGAAATCGCCAATGCCTTCTCAGAACTCAATGATCCTATTGACCAAAGATTGCGCTTTGAAGGGCAGCTTGAAGCAAAAGCTGCGGGTGATGATGAAGCGCATCCTCTTGACGAAGATTATTTGAGAGCTTTGGAATACGGAATGCCACCCACAGCGGGGCAGGGTGTGGGGATTGACCGCTTGGTTATGCTGTTGACCGATAGCGCATCCATCCGTGAAGTTATTTTCTTCCCGCACTTGCGTCACGAAGTGTAAATCTTATAAAGCAAAATCTTGATTAAAGATTTTGCTTTATTTGCCGATAGGCTTTGGAGAAAATAAGTATCTTTTCAGTCTTTGGCTCAATGCATTTTCGATATCTTTTGGATTTTTGATAGTAACAGAATCTACAAACTTAGAAAATACAGTATTTTTTTATTTTAAGGATGGGGAATGGCATTTGAACTTTTTATAGCACGGCGTTACCTGACCTCAAAACGCAGACAATCCTTTATTTCCGTCATTTCAATAATGTCTGTTCTAGGGGTTGCTCTCGGTGTTGGGGCTCTTGTTGTGGTAATGGGTGTTTATAACGGTTTTAGTGCCGATATTCGCAGTAAAATTTTAGGTGCTAACTCTCACATCCTCATTCAAGCGCCTTCGTTTACTACCTTCGATCTCGATGAAGAGGGGAAGGGTGGATACCTTGATGTTGTTGAGGACTTACAAAAAGCACCTGAAGTGAAAGCCGTAGCTCCCTATATTTATACCGAAGT
>CAYJHY010000406.1:0-1985 GCA_964369875.1 uncultured Mailhella sp. | reverse complement strand
TAAGTTGCTTAAAATTATCTTTAATCACGTTAACTTTTTTCATGTCTTTCCTTTAAGAGTTTGGGTAGAGTAAAGTAGAAAAACGTTGTAACACTTCCGCTGCGCTTTTGGTGGCTTCATCGTTGTTACGCCTGTGAACCCAAAGCGCTAAGTCCACAAGATCAGAAGAAATTTTAATGTGAGGAGATTTTTTGGCAATACTTACCATTATAATATTTTGATATGAATTGATTTGTTGGCCAAGCTCATGTATTTTTACGGCATCTTTTCTCATTTGCTCCGAAATTGCATCCGTATTTTTATTTTGACGCGCCATTTCTGCTTGTTCAAGCTGAGCCGCAGCAAAGGCTTGTTGGTATTGTTTACGTTGAGTTTGTAAATTTATATAATACTCTAGATTTGCGTTAAGGCTTTCGGTATTAAGAATTGCTTCAAGCTGTAAAGAAGCTTGTTGTGCCATCTGTGCATAAGAACGTAAATATTTTTCGGAATCTTCCTTACTCAAACCTTTTTGTTTCATTTGGTTCTTAATGGTTTCTGCAACTGCAGGGCCAAAGTTTCTATATAAAACTTCTATCATTTTTGGATGGTATGCATAGTCAAAAATCCCTTTGCGACCATTTGGATGCTCAAGCCCTTTCATGCTTATACCAAAGTGACGCACAACGTCCATAATCGAACGGGGTTCGCCTTGTTGTCCATTAAGATTTTTTAAGCTATAAACCACAACTTCTTCCAAGAAATCGGGTGTAATGTGTGGGTCTTCCACCACATCACCCATTTGTACACCATAACTTTCATTTGACAGGCTTTGTACATTTTGATTTTGTGGTTCAAGTTGCTGTATAACACCTTGATCTTGTAATGCTCGCGTTTGAGATTTAGAGGCTTGTAATTGCTCAAGCTTGCTTTGTTGTGCTTCTTGCCTACGGATTTCAAGAGTTTTTTCGTCAACAAGAGGTGTCGACTTCGCTTCAGACGCTTCTATTTCAAAACTGCCAAGCTTTGCTTCATTCACACTGGAAGCATCCACATTCGTATCGTCCAGCTCAGACATGTCGGCAACTACCAAGTTATCAGGGCTTGTAGATGTTTCCAATTCGTCCTGATGAGGTGTAACGGCGCTTTGAGTAAAGAAGTCATCCATACGCTCACCGACCGACAATAGTTGCTGAGAATCGCCTGTGTCAGCCTGTGCTCCGTCGGAAGCTCCATTGACTCTAGAAGGTCGCACTTTTTCTATTGAGTTTAGATCTTTTGAGTTATCGGTATTAGTGCGTGAAGAGTTATTTTCTACTGTGTCATTTTG
This sequence comes from uncultured Mailhella sp., assembly GCA_964369875.1. Classification (GTDB taxonomy): domain Bacteria; phylum Desulfobacterota; class Desulfovibrionia; order Desulfovibrionales; family Desulfovibrionaceae; genus Taurinivorans. The sequence goes on along the minus strand of CAYJHY010000406.1, from coordinate 676 downwards.
AAAAGTAGAATTGTGGGTTTGAGAATAGGTGTCACGAGAAGCAATATTGTTTTCTTCTTGGCGAGACATAAGACGTTCATTCTGTGACACTGTATCTCTTTCTTTGCCAAAGAATCCGGAAAGAAGATTAGGTGCAAAAAAATATATACTTGCGCCAATAAACAATAAAAAAACAACTAAAACACTTATTATCAACGGCAAGGAACTGGCGGATTGCCCTACAGAAACACTATCGTCTTGATTCATTCCATTACTCATAACGTCCCCCGATTAGGTTGTAGCGTTATTTCTGTATAGCACACAATAGAGGTATTGTTAAGTTTTTTATTTACGCTAAATTTATCAGCACAGAATATTCCAATGCGCTTATCCTTTGCGCTTATCCTTGGGAGAGGGGAACACCCACCCCCTTTCCTCAAAAAACTTTAATCATAGGCACTAAATTCAAAGAAACTATGCTTCTGACTATACCATATTTTAGGAAGTTGCGAGAGTTGGAATGACATATTTATTAGCACACAATATTCTAATTGATTTTAGGGAAAGCGTTCATCAGAAGAAAGGCAAAAAAAAAGTCCTCATAAAGAGGACTAAATTTTATTGGAGCGGGAGACGGGATTTGAACCCGCGACTTCAACCTTGGCAAGGTTGCACTCTACCACTGAGTTACTCCCGC
>CAYJHY010000405.1:0-2004 GCA_964369875.1 uncultured Mailhella sp. | reverse complement strand
GTTCTTGCATAATATGTTTTGGGACAAATTCCGCATCGGCAATGGTATCGCTGAGTCTTTTGGCAAGAAGCCAGCTTTTTGCACCTTGTAAGAAAAGCCCCATGTCTTGACACAGCTTTTCTTCATTCTTTTTCATAAACTCAAGACGTGATGCCGTAGGGGGTAAACATAAAGAACGAGCAAGGGCAACACGTAAAGCGTTTAATTGTGACCCCGGAACGGCATTATGCCAACCGTAAAGCCATTCTGTTCTTGCGAACAATAGCCCAAGCTCTACACCAAGATCGAACACCTCTTGCAAATCATAGGATAATTTTTCCAAAGCTTGCCACGCACTGTCGGTCGGAAGATTCAGCCATGTCGGAACATAGTTTTTTTCTTCCCACAACGTGCTCGTCTTGTCTTCGCTAAATATTTCAATATGCTTTATATCATCGATAGTTTTAGGTGCGACAGTTCTAAGTTCATCCGGATTTTCACCTTTGAGCGCCTCACGGAAAATATGCGCCAAAAGTGAATTTGCCTCGGGAGAATCGGGGGTTTCCAAATGGCTATAGCTTAAAAGATAACGCCCTTTGCCAAAGCTTCCCGAAATAATGGCAGGCTGTCCGTCAAGGAGACTTGGGCGTAAATTAACATCATAAAGGTCACGCCAATCTTCCAAGGTGTTGACAGGAAGCTTGTTTATCGCCAAGTCCGCCCAGTGGAAGTCTTTCCCCATGTCTTGGTAACGTGCCAAAACAGACACTTCCCCATAAATGTCATCCGCATTCAAGGGGCTTTTAGGCTCTTCAAAACGCCCCGGCCACCACACGGGCAAAGGGGCTTTTGTGTTATGCACGGCCTTTGGCAGTAAATCATGCGTAAAAAGTTCCGATACAATATGGCCTGAAATAAGATGCTGGGTGCGGTCTCTGTAAAAATTTCTTCCCCACGGACAAATCCCAAGTCCGCCCTGTTCGTCACTGAGGGCTAAACCTGCCCCACCGCAAAAACCAAGATAGGTTCCACCCGCTTCCACAAAATCACGTATGCAACGAACGCCTTTTTCCCCTAGGATTTGCGCTTTAAAACGACCTGAACCACCGGGCACAATCAGAATTTTTGTGTCCTGTGCATTGAGCGCACCCTCGGCACAATCCTTGGCGGTAATCACCTTATAAGATAATCCTGTTTGCGCAACAGCGTTAAGCACCAAATGCCCCCACAGAGGAGAGGCATCCCATAATATATTAATAAGTGTCTTCTTCGTTTTCATGCGCCTATGCTAGCGTGCTTTTTAAAGAGTTGCAAGTGATAATCATTCTTATAAAGAATTTTTCACGTATTTCGATTTGCTTATTCTTGAGAGGGGAAAAACCTTTTTTGTGAACTACCATGAAATGACGCTAAATTTCGCTTTGGTCAATATTAAGAGCTCTGCATAATTGCAAATGTAGTTATAAATTTTGTATTTTTTTCAAAATTAAGACTTCGTAATAAAATAAAAATTATGCAGATAAAGGCACAAAAATCAATCATTTAACGGCAAAAATGTGGTTTTGCCTATTCTTGATTTTTGGTCGCTTTCGCGTTGCAAACGCTTCATAAGCCCTCGCAAAATGAATTTTGCAAAGGTCTTATATTAGCTGGGCGTTTTCCCCCTCCCATACCCTCCCCTTTTCCCTAAAAAACTTTAATAATGGGACATAAATTATAAAAAGCTCCTAATTTAACCACATTGTATGATTGCAGCGAGTTGGATTACCATGAAACATTATGTCCAACACACCAAGAACTACTTGAATTTAAATGATTTAAATGTAAGAACTGATAAAAATCTACACACTTAAAATATTTTTTTAAAAAAATATTAAAATATTGAAAAAAAAAGCTTGACGTCGGGGTTGGTTTCGCCTATAACCATTTTCACGACAAGACGTCCCCATCGTCTAGCCGGCCCAGGACAGCGGCCTTTCACGCCGTCAACAGGGGTTCAAATCCCCTTGGGGACGCCAATATTTT
>CAYJHY010000404.1:0-2021 GCA_964369875.1 uncultured Mailhella sp. | reverse complement strand
GTGCTGTTTTGCGGATGAGGTATTACTTTAACAAATTCTTCAAGTTGCACTTCAAAGTTTGCCAATACATCTTTGGCGTGTACGCTTTGGGTGAGATCGGCATGTTCTTCGAGAAGGACTTTAAGGATTTGGGCGTCTTGTTCGTCAAGGGGGGCTAAGCAAACACTTGAGGGATTGTAAACAGAAGCCAATTCTTTTTTATTGTCGTGTACATACACACAACCACCTGTCATGCCTGCGGCAAAGTTGGGGCCACACTCTCCTAAAATCACGATGGTTCCGTCAGTCATGTATTCACAACCGTGTTCGCCTACGCCTTCAACCACGGCAATGGCACCGCTGTTTCTGACGGCAAAACGTTCACCGGCTTTACCGCAAATAAAGGCTTTTCCTGAGGTTGCACCGTAAAGAGCTACGTTGCCGATGATGGATTTCTTTTGTAGCTCGGTAGCCCAGCTGGAATAAGGAGCGATGCTGAGTTTACCGCCACAAAGGCCTTTACCTATATAGTCGTTGGCACTGCCTGAGAGATAGAGGCTAAGCCCTTTGGGAGCAAAGGCACCAAAGCTTTGGCCGGCAGTTCCTGTGCAGTAGAGGCTGATGAAATCCTCTTCAAAATCTTGTTCAGACATGGCCATATTACCTGCAATATGGGTGGCAATGGCTCTGTCTGTGTTTTTCACAGCATTGTAAAACTTCATGGGGGTGTTTTTGGCAATGGCTTTACTTGCGGAAACAAATATTTTTTCTTCCCATTCGGCCATTTCCGCTTCGGTTGCTTTTCTGTTTTTCTTCTTGGTGTAAGGAAGATTTTTGAAAAGAGCTGACATATCTAAATGCTTTGCCTTTGCGGACAATAACTCATGATTGATTTCAAAAAGATCTGCTCTGCCGATCAGTTCATCAATACTTGCCATGCCAAGTTTGGCCAAGTATGTTTGGGTGTCTTGGGCGATAAAGTTTAGGAAGTTTTCAATATGTTCCGCTTTACCTTGGAATCTTGCACGAAGTTTTTCATCTTGAGTACAAATCCCCACAGGGCAACGGTCTTTGTAGCATTGACGGCAGAAAACACAACCCATGGAAAGAAGGAGTGCTGTTCCAAAAACAACTTCATCGGCACCAAGAAGAAATGCGCAGATAACGTCACGACCACTAAAGATTTGTCCGTCTGCCTGTAAAGTCACTTTGTGGCGCATGGCGTTACTGAGAAGGGCTTGATGCACTTCCGCAACCCCAAGTTCCCACGGAAGACCCACATGGTAAATGGAAGAAAGGGGGGCGGCACCTGTTCCGCCGTCATGTCCTGAAATACAAATGGTGTCCGCACCTGCTTTGACAACCCCAACGGCAACGGTGCCTATACCTGCTTCGGCCACAAGCTTTACAGAAACCTTTAGACCTTTGCGAAGTTTTTTGATGTCATAAATAAGTTGCGCCAAGTCTTCGATGGAATAAATATCGTGATGGGGAGGAGGGGAAATAAGAGGGATATTCGCAGGGGTATGACGTACCTTTGCAATATAAGGTGTTACTTTGTGGGCAGGCAATTGTCCACCTTCACCGGGTTTTGCACCTTGAGCAACTTTAATTTGCACTTCGTCACCACTGACCAAATATTCTGCCGTTACCCCAAAGCGACCTGAGGCAATTTGGCGCACTCGTGAACAAATATCGTGGTCAGTTCCACGGGTTCTTGAGCGCTCGACCTCTTCCCCGCCTTCACCACAGTTAGACATAAGACCGAGGCGGTTAAAGCCCTCAGCAATACATTCATGGGATTCACGACTGAGCGCACCGAGAGACATGGGCGCCCCAACGAAGCGTTGACGGATTTTTTCTATGTTTTCCACTTCACCCACGGCAAGGGGATTGGTGTTTTTGAAACTCCAAACGGAACGTAAAGTGATATTTTGAGCCTTGTTTTGTAGTTTTTCGGCATAATCACTAAAATTGTTATAATCACCGTTTACAACAGAGGAACGCAAGGAAGAAATCAAATCTTTTGCCCAAAGGTGTTT
>CAYJHY010000403.1:0-2041 GCA_964369875.1 uncultured Mailhella sp. | reverse complement strand
TTATTTAATACAAGATATCATACGTATGTGAATATTCACTAAATTATCAAACCTAATGTTAGAGTATCATTTTGGTTTAGAGCTGTTGCAATATGTATTGGAACTGCTCTCATGCAAAACGCTGGAAAATAAAAAAGGCCTTACGGGAAATCGTAAGGCCTTGAAATGTCCGGAATCACCAATATAAATGACATTTTTTTAGTACAGCCTTATAACGATTAATTAAGTTACCTACGGCGTTTTTGCTTTGCATACGTGCTCCTAAGGGGTAGATATAAGTTACTATTAAATCGAATTAATACAAATAAAAATATATTGAAAGGCTGTTTTTATCAATAAAAGGTTTGTTATCTCAAGAAGTTAGTCATCTTTTTATTTGGCGTAACAAACTATAAAAAGAGAAACAATGCATTGCTTTGATATGAGTGTATTTTCGAGTTATTGTATCCAAATCAAAATTGCCACTATCATGATAAAAATCTTATATATAACTTGTAATTTATTATGCAAAAAGTTATCTTAATAAAACTTGTGCATATCGTTCTATGGGGGAAAACTCGTCACTAAGTGGCGGAATATCTAGGGATATTTCTTCTGACACACGCATGGCAAGCATCCTTTTTTCAGCCGAAGTAAAATAAGGATTTTGTTTATAGTTTTCAAGAACACTTTCAATATCTTGATTTTTTTCTGTGAGCGCAAGAACTATAAGACTCTGAATCTCTGTGGATGGACTATTTTCAGAAAGTGCGAAAACATATAATTTAGGAAATGCTTGCGACAGTGCACCATAAATCCCTTGGAATATAGCTGACTTTTCGCCTTTATATGCGGAAATAATATTCATAACAACCGCTCCGTCATCACGTACTGCATGCCTTAATTTCATGGCGGCTTCTTTTGTTGCCATATGAAAGGGAATTGAATAGTATGAGTTGAAAACATCAACAAATACAAGATTATACTTATTGTTGTTTGCATTTATATAACGCCTTGCATCTTCGTGAAAAATATTCATGCGTGCATCTTCTTTAAGGGCAAAGTGGCTTTTTGCTAAATCTGTCATGCCTGAATCAAGCTCAACGACATCAAGGTGAAGAGAAGAATCACTATACTTGTGATGTTCAGACAAAAGCCATTTTGGGAAGGAATACCCACCACCGCCAAGCATAAGAATTTGCTGATTTTTAGCAAACAGCTTGGTCATCAGGGCATAAAACTGAGTATATGGAAAATAGAGCTTTGTCGGTTCATTAACATACATGGCGGATTGTGAGTAAACAGGGTCTGTAGCCATAAGGCGAACGTGCTTTTTTTCGGGAGTGTAGCCTTCGAATATTCTAATGTTATTGTATAATGTCTCAAATGGAGGCGGTGTGCCATTTTGTGTTAAAAGCTGATCATAGTGAGAATTTGCAAGGCCTAAAAGTGGAATAAACATGAGTAGCAAAACACGTGTAAGATTTGATTTCTTACTGCCGCTATAAACGATTAAAGATAAAAGAATCAGAGCAATTGCTGTGCCAAGTATAATATAAGTGCTTGAAAAAAAAGAGATCAGGACGAAGCCACCCAAGAAAGTACCGATAATGCTTCCTGTTGTAGAAAGTGCGTAAAGCCTCCCGACAGTTGCGCCACTCGTCTTTATATCAGCCAATCTGAGGCGTATTATATAGGGTGAAACCATACCAAAAAATACTGAGGGCAATGCAAAAAGTGCAAGAGCCGCCACAACAGCAGAAAGATAGATATTGGAAATGTTTTCTGTGACAAAAGACCCAACCATTCTATGCCCGAGGGCGGTGAAAATACAACCAAGACCAGCCACAAGTAAAATGCTTGAAAGTATGCGACATGAAAGCCTTTTATCGGCTAATCGGCCGCCAAAATATGCCCCTAAAGCAAGGCATGCAAGCACAATGCCGATAAGAGAAGTCCAAACAATGACAGAAGTGCCCAAATGTGGCGCCATAACTCTTGCTCCGACCATTTCTAATATCATGATTAAAGCGCCGTTTGTAAAAATCACAAATTCAAGCAT
>CAYJHY010000402.1:0-2042 GCA_964369875.1 uncultured Mailhella sp. | reverse complement strand
TGGCAGGCGTTCGTGCGGGTCGCAGTTACTTGCAAGAGAAAGGAATCAATCTGGAAGTACATTTTATTGATACCTCGAAAGCTGATTGGCTCACCACGCTCAAAGCGCTTCCGCGAGATTGTGTCACTGTGGGTGGCCCCATACAAATCGCCAATTATAATGTATTAAAAGATAATAATATTTTACGTGACCGAGCATTTTTCACCTTTACCCCTCGCCTTTCCACTGTCGGCGATGAAGGTGTTCTTGCGTGGCAGTTCTTCACAAAACCTGAAGATCAAATTAATGCAGTCCTCAATACTGCCTCCAATGATTTGGGGATCACTTCCTTTGGTGTGTTTGCGCCAAATACTTCCTATGGAAGCAATATGGATAACCTCTTTACTCAAATTGCGGTTAGTCGAGGCTTTCGTGTAGAGAGTGCGTTTTACTCCACTGAAGAAATTAAAGAATGGACAAACACTTCCAAAGATTTCCTCCAAGCCACTGCTGCTTATAGTAATGACAAATTGCCCACCGTTAACGCTCCCTTTGATGCTATTTTCTTCCCGGCATCTTGGCGTAATATGGACCAACTTATTTCCACCATGCATTACCATGGCGCCATCCACAAAGTTATGCTTGGCACTTCCCTTTGGGAACAAAGTTTGAACCAACCCCAAAAAATTAACCCCACAACCTTTGGCCTCACCCTCTTCCCCATCAGCTATGAAGCAAGTTTTTCAAGCCCTCAAAACGAGAGCTTTAAATCCTTGTTGAGTGAAGCTAATGTAAAGGCCGGCGATTGGTCAGCCCTTGGTTTTGACTTCATTCTTATGTCCGCTCGTTTAAATTTGACCACACGGTTGAGCGCACCCATGATCAATAGTCGCTTGCAAGGTTTGCAAGTTGAATATGTGGGAGCTCCCTTTAAATGGGATGCTCTCGGTATAGCCCAGCGCCAACTTTTTATAGCCCAACCTTCAAGAAGTGGCCATGTTTACTACGACAGCGAACGCTTTAAAAATTATCGTCAAAATGGCGGAACCTTACCAAACCAAGAAGAAAGTGTTTTGACTGAAGAAATGCTCCAGCAGCAAGAAGAAAATGCTCGCAATGAAGTAGATTCTTTGGTGGACAGTATTCTAAATAACTAATATTCTAATATTAATTTCAGATGGAATTGATGTTCTGACGACGTTAGTAACCACTCACGTCATTTCAATTTTCTTTAGAATTAAAAGTATGATACAGTAAAAAGTGTACTTTTAAAATTTAGATCCCCTTTATTAAAGTTTTTTGAGGAAAGGGGGTGGGGTTGCCCATGGAGAGGTTGGAAAACTCTCTCTTATATACAAAAAGGTTTTTCCCCCTCCCAAGAGTAAGTAAGCTGGTATCAGTGATGCCAACTTAGAGTACTATAAAAGATAAATTCGCTCGTAAGGAGTATATAATGGCAATTTCAAGTTCCGATCTCGAACACATTTGCAAGTTGGCGAAGCTTTCCCCCAGTGACGAAAGCAAGCAAAAACTGGAATCACAACTTGCGGACATCGTAAACTATATCGATAGCCTTTCTGAAGTAAACACCGATGGAGTAGAACCTCTTTATTCTCCGGTTTTCCACGAAAGTGCGGTCAGAGAAGACATTCCTTTGGTTCGCCAAAGCCCTGAAACCATCTTGGCCAATGCTCCCAAAACCGACGGTTCTTACTTTATTGTTCCAAAAATTGTGGAGGGCAAATAATGTCTGATTTATTGTTTAAAAGCATGGCAGATGCCAAAAAATCCTTACAAAGCAAAGAAATTTCTGCCCAAGAACTCACCAAAGCAGCTCTTGACCGTATCGCTGAAACAGACAAAACTTTGGGTGCTTTTTTAAGTGTATACCCCGAAGAAGCTCTTGCCAAAGCCGCAGAACTTGACAAACACGGTTTCGACAGCCAAAAACCTTTGTGGGGCATTCCCGTATCGGTTAAAGACGCTCTCAGCACCAAAAATATGCGTACCACCGCCGCTTCCAAAATTTTGGAAAACTTCACGCCTCCTTATTCGGCTTACGT
>CAYJHY010000401.1:0-2049 GCA_964369875.1 uncultured Mailhella sp. | reverse complement strand
AACTGCTTACTCACCTTACAAGAAGTCACCTATGCCCTTTCCAATGATTTCTGGTCTGATATCCGCCAAGACGCAACTGTTTGCGGTGGTATCACACCTTTAAATAAATGTTTTGCCATTGCCGAAGGGCATTCAAAACGTGTGGAAATCCAAAGCATGGGTTACACTATAACCCAAGCGGCAAATCTACACGTTGCCCTTGCGCACAACAATTGTAATTTCTTTGAGCAATTCTATCCCTATGAAGATTTTGAACTTGCTTGCAAAACCCCCATTCGTACAGACAAAGACGGCTTTGTTCATGCTCCGAACGGTTTTAACGGACACGGTCTTGGTGTTGAAATGGACTGGGATAAAGTAAAAGAATACGCTTTTGCCAGCTACACATTTGAATAATTTTTTTCACATAGTTAGGAGTTTTACATGTCTTCACAAAAATTAAATGTTGATTGGCGTCTCACCATTCTCAGCTTTCTCTTAGTGCTTTTACTCGGGATTGTCGCGGTATTTTACCCCGATTCCGTAAAATCCACTATGGGTGCCATGTTAGATTTCACCGTTTTGAAACTCGGAAGCGGATTTTTATGGTACATCATCGTAGCCACAATCCTTCTTCTTTATCTTGCCTTTTCAAAATTCGGAAACATCAGACTTGGCGGTGAAAAACCATCCTTTACCAGATACCAACTCTTTGCCATGGGACTTTCTGCCGGTATGGGCGCAAGCACCATGTACTGGGCATTTATCGAATCCATTTACTATTTTATGGATCCTCAATTTGGCATCGTGGACAGAGCACAAGCCATGGAATATGCAACCGCATACAACATGTTCCATTGGGGTTTTGCCGGCTGGATTAGCTATCTTTTGGTTTCCGTACCTTTCGCCTTGGTCTTTTATCTCAAAAAGAACCAAAACATCAGCCTCAGCGGTGTGACCAACAGTCTTTTCAATGACAAAGTTCCTCTCGGCGTGCAAAAATTCCTCGACCTCCTTTTTATTATTTGTACCTTGGCGGCAACCGCTCTTACCCTCGGGCTTGCCATTCCCATGATTTCTCAAAACATCAGCTATATCACAGGTATTCCGCAAACCGTTTACCTTGGTATCGGTATCATCTTGGGTCTTTCCGTTGTCTTTACTCTCAGTTCCTATCTTGGCATCGAAAAAGGTATGGCAAGAATCAGTAACGCCACCATCTACATCAGTGTTATTCTTATTTGTATCATTCTTGTAGTCGGTCCTACCGCTCTTATCGTCAACAACACCACCAACGGTATCGGTATTATGCTTAGCGAATACATACGCATGAGCACAAACACAGACCCCTTTGGCTCAACCTTCTTCCCACAATACTGGACTGTATTTTTTCTTGCTAACTGGATTTCCTACTCCCCCGGTATCGGTGTATTTATTATCAAAATAGCCAAAGGTCACAAGCTTCGTGATATTCTTATCTACCTTGCCGGCGCAGGAACCCTCGGAACATGCGTGATCTTCGGAGTGTTTGGAACATACACAATGGATCTTATGAACAACAATGTGGTTGACGCTGTCGGCTATATCAAAGACAGCAACCCCACAGGCCTCGTAACCGCCATTTTCCAAAGTGGCCCCATGCCGGTTGTTGTTACCTCTATCTATCTACTTTGTCTTGTTCTTTTCTGCGTAACTACCCTCGACGGTACCTCCTTCTCACTCGCAGGCATTACCACCAAAAAACTTGATAAAGAAGCAAACGTTTCCCCCGTGTTTCGCTTGTTCTGGTGCTTACTGCTCACCCTCGTTCCCATTATCTTCCTCCTTATCAACGCAGACCTCAACATCTTCAAATCCTTCCCTGTTCTTATCGTTGTTCCCATGATGCCTATTTTCACAATTCTTGGATTCAAAGCCTTCCAATACGTAAAAACAGAATTCGGTGACCTCGACGCTAAACAAATTGAGCAACATTCTATCGATTTGTATAATAAATAAGAAGATGGGAGAAGAATTCTTGGGAGGGGAAAAACCTTTTTTGTGAACAAAAAAGAGTTTTTCCCCTCCCAA
>CAYJHY010000400.1:0-2056 GCA_964369875.1 uncultured Mailhella sp. | reverse complement strand
TTCTGTCCCTTTGCGGTGGCATGTATATCGTACCTCTTTACGCAATAATGCAACATCTTGCAGAAAAGAGTCATGTTTCAAGGATTATCGCAGGCAATAATATTATAAATGCCCTGTTTATGGTCTTGGCAAGCCTTGGGGCTTCTTTATTGCTAGGTTTTGGCTTCAACTCCATACACGTTTTTGCTTTTGTAGGTATAGTTAACTTTATAGTAAGTATTGTTCTGTTTATAAACCAAAAAAGATATAGCTCTAAAATTATAACTTAATTAATATTAAAGTTTTTGTGGAGAGGGAGGGTTCTCCCTCCCCCAAGAAAAAAATAAATAAAATAAAATAAAATAAAATAAAAACAAACTATATATCAGGAGAAATTCCATGTTAAAAAAAATATTAACTTTTATCTTTACAGTGCTTTTCAGAGTCGAAATAAAGGGGCTTGAACATTATCACCAAGCAGGGGAACGGGTGCTGATTATTGCCAATCACCAGTCTTTTTTGGACGCTTTACTTTTAGCGGTATTTTTGCCCGAAAAGCCCATGTTTGCGGTTAATTCCTATATTGCAAACCGTTGGTATTTTAAACCGTTCCTTGCATTGGTGCAAAGCTTTTGCATCGATCCCACAAGCCCTATGGCGACCCGTGCCATGATTAACGAAATCAGAAAAGATAAAAAATGTGTTATTTTCCCTGAGGGCAGAATCACCACCACGGGTTCACTTATGAAAATATATAAAGGTTCTGCGATGGTAGCGGATAAATCCGAGGCAAAAATTTTGCCTATTCGCATTGAGGGAGCGCAGTACAGCTATTTTTCAAAAGTTGATGGAAATATCCGTCGTCGCCTTTTTCCTAAAATTACTCTGGCTGTCTTAGAACCCTTGGATTTTGCCCTTGACAGTGCACTCAAAGGCCGTGAACGCCTTAAAGCGGCAGGTGCTAAGCTTGAGGAAATTATGGCGGATATGCTCTTTAAAACTTCCGATTATCAAAAAACTCTTTTTGAATCTCTTTTGGAGCAAGTGAACATCCACGGTAAAAAACACCTTATTTTAGAAGATAGTAGCCGTAAAACGTTAACTTACGGGAGTTTTATTACAAAATGCTTTGCCCTTGGCGCACAATTTTGTAAAAATACAGCAAAAAATGAACATGTTGGGATTTTATTGCCCAACACCCTTGCGACCGTGGTGAGCTTCTTTGCTTTGCAAGTGTACGCCAGAGTGCCTGCCATGTTGAATTTTTCCACAGGGGCAAAAAATTTGCTTTCTGCTTGTAAAACTGCTCACATAAAAAATGTTTATACCTCTAAAAAATTTGTGGAAATGGCAAAACTTGAAGATACGATGTCCGCTTTGATCGCTGAAAATGTAAATGTTTATTATTTGGAAGATGTCGGCGCAAAAATAACCTTTTTTGATAAAATAAATGCCCTTTGTGCTTCCTTTTTCCCAAAGTATTTTTACAAAAAATATTGTAGCGACGATTATACAGCAAGAGCGGCCGTGCTTTTCACTTCAGGCTCTGAGGGCACACCAAAAGGCGTTGTGCTTTCCCATGAAAATATCCAAGCAAACAGGCTTCAAGTGGCGGCGTGTATTGATTTTGGCCCCAATGATAAAATATTTAACGCCTTGCCTATTTTCCACTCTTTCGGGCTCACCGCCGCCACCTTGCTTCCCATGCTTTCAGGCATAAAAGTTTTTCTTTATCCCTCCCCTTTGCATTATAAAATTATTCCCGAGCTTATCTACGACAGCAGCGCAACCATTATGTTTGGGACAGATACCTTTTTGGCAGCCTACGGAAAATACGCCCATCCTTACGATTTTTATTCCCTACGCTACGCCTTTGCCGGCGCCGAAAAACTCAAGGACAGCACCCGAAATTTATGGTCTGAAAAATTTGGTGTGCGTATATTTGAAGGCTATGGCGCAACAGAAACGTCTCCTGTTTTGAGCCTGAATACCCCCATGCATCATAAGGTCGGAAGCGTCGGTAAACTTTTACCCTCCATTTATTCTGAAATTCAAAAAATCGAAGGCATTGAGCAAG
>CAYJHY010000399.1:0-2060 GCA_964369875.1 uncultured Mailhella sp. | reverse complement strand
AACTATCTAACAATAACTACCTTGAAGATCATTCAGGGTAGTTATTTTTGTTAACAAAATAGAATGAATTATAATTTGCTTTTTATACACTTTTTTTATAAGGTTTCGAGAGCATTTCGGAACACAAAAAAATTTATCTCGACATATTTCAAATTAATCTTACTGTTATACATATATTATTCAATAAGTAGCAGAAATATAACTTTTTTATGTAATAAAGTTCCACAATGCATTCTCCCAAAGGTGGCCAAAATGCAAATCGAAAAAAAATTATACAGCGAACAGGTTATTGAAATTATAAAAAATGACCTACTGACAGGTAAGTTACTGCCCGGCGATAAGGTCAATGAGGTGCATTTGGCGCAACGCCTTGAATTAAGCCGTGCCCCCATTCGTGAAGCCCTTTGTTTGCTTGAGCGAGAAGGACTTATTGTTTCGCATAGCTCCAAGGGAAAATTTATAAAAAAATTAAGTGAAAAAGAAATTTACGACAGTTACGCCACAACAGGAATTCTTGAGGGCTATGCCGTGCGTAAAACCTTTCATCTTTTTAAAGAGAACGATTTTGCCAAGCTTGAAAAAATCATAACTTCCATTGATAAAAGCGGTAAAACACGTAATCATTTATTGAAATATGATGATGACTTTCATAACCTCACATTAAAATACGTTGACAATACCGTGCTTGTGCAAATAGCAAGACAGCTTTCTCGCAAACTGTCCTCTTTTTTACTGACAAAATACTGGGAAGGCATTTCTTCTCCCGAAATCTTTAGACAAAGACATATGGAAGTTTATGATGCCATTATATCAGGGAATGAAGTAAAAATCGAAGAAGCTATCCAATATCACTACATCAGCATTGCCAATAATGTTATAGAATTGGTAAAACTTGACAGTGTTGACAGGTAATAGTTTGGAACTTTCCAAGATAAATAAAAAACTTGAAAAAAAATCCAATCAAGGGTATACATATTTTTCTTGTGCCCGTAGCTCAGTCGGATAGAGCGATTGCCTCCTAAGCAATAGGCCGCAGGTTCGATTCCTGCCGGGCACACCATTTTTAGGCTTATGCTTTTGTATAAGCCTTTTTTGATAAAAAACAGAGTATACAAAAATAAAAAGCTCGATCATAAAGAATAAAATATGAAAGTAACACAGAAACATATCAACAACTGCACCATTTCTTATTTTAATGACGACTTTCGTAGCGCCCTCGAAAAAGTGGTGAAAAATGACTATCGCACTAAAAAAGTGATTGGGGCACACCACCAAAGGCAAGTTTCAAAAATTTGTATAGATGATAAGGCATACTTATTAAAAGAAATTTTTTCTTTGCCATTCCATAAATTGGCACTCTCATTTTTCAGAAAAAGTCACAGCCTTGAAACCTTATATAATGTTCATAGAGCAAGAGAAAAAGGTTTTACCGAAGTTTGCGAAATTTATGGTATCGGAGAATATAAAAACACTTTGGGTATTGCGAACCGTCAGTTTATGCTATGTGAATTTATAGAAGGGGAAATCCTTGACCTTAAAACAGACTTTAAGCTGTTAGAAACTTTTCTAATGCGCTTGCACAGCGCCCATATTTACCATGGCGATGCACACGAAAAAAACTTTATGAAAGACAAACAAGGGAATTTGCGCGCCATCGATCCCAGAATGAAACGTATTTTTCTTTTGAATGTGGGCGGTCACTTGGATATGCATAAATTCAGAAGAGCTTTTGGCGAACAAAGTCCCTATCCTTATAGTAAAAATATTGTTTACCATTATTGCCGACTCAGAGAAAAAAAGAAAAAAAGACTCCGCGGTTATTAAGAAACCTCATCAATCTCATTTGTTTTTGTCTTTTTTTGGGGAAAGTGATTCCCCCGCACCTCTTTTATTTCTGTTTGCTTTCGCAAGTAAAAAGAAAAATTTACGGGGTTTCGTTAGGTTTGATAATCCCGTAAATTTTTTCAGACTGTACGATATTTTTTATTAAATAGGCTATACTTTTACAAATTAAAGTTTTTTGAAGGGGGTTTGGGGGAATAATTTTTTACAAAAAATTT
>CAYJHY010000398.1:0-2065 GCA_964369875.1 uncultured Mailhella sp. | reverse complement strand
CACTTGAAGAATTATCCCAAACGGAAAGCGCCCCTACTTCTATCTTGGTTATTCTCGAACAAAGCACAAAACATGCTCATAAAAATTGGGTTCAAGAAGGCTATAAGGAAACAGTCACACCCAAAACAGCAAATCAAGAAGAAACCGATCCACAAACAATCAAATGTTTACACAGTGACATTCTTCCCCTTGGCCTCCCCGAGTTTGCCTTTGCCAAGGAGAATAATTTAATCACTGCTTCTGATGCACGGGCAATCATTCTTTCACGCTTGCGTCTTCCCCATACGGGGGTCATGTGGGATCTTGGAGCAGGTAGTGGTTCAGTAGGGATTGAAGCCGCCGCTTTACAAGAAAATTTAGAAGTCCATGCTGTAGAGCAATACGAAAAGCGACTTGGACTTATCACAAAAAACCAAAAAAATCTAGGAACTTGTAATCACATACTCCATCACGGAGATATTTTACAAACTATTCCGACTTTACCGACACCTCAAAGAATTTTCATAGGCGGTGGTGGTAAAGATTTACCTACCATTTTAGATATTTGTGCAGAAAAACTAGAAAAAAACGGAATACTTATTGTAAGTGCCGTCACCTTGGAAAGTTTTCATGCTTTGCATGGCTCAAGTCTTTCTCACGCTCTCAAAAAACAAGCATGCCTTAAGGTTGATATTGCCCTTGAACAAAAACTTGCAGGGAACTATCATCATTTTCAGGCTCAAAATACATTATATATTTTTATTTTTACAAAATAATCTCAGATCATAAGGATTAATCATGACTGCATGCACAAACACTTCCGAGCAAAACTGCTCTTGCTCTCAAGAAAAGGATTTTAACCAAGATAATCATAAAGTTCAAATCGTCGGTGCAGGCCCCGGTGCAACGGATCTTATCACCGTTCGTGGCTATAAAGCGCTTGAAAATGCCGATTTTGTACTTTATGCCGGTTCTTTGGTAAATGAAGAACATTTAAAGATTTGCTCAGAAGATTGTGTTTGCAAAGACAGTGCCGACATGAACCTTGAACAACAAGTGGAAGCCATGGCAGAATTCGCAAGCCGAGGCAAAAATGTGGTACGCCTTCATACAGGCGATCCCGCCATGTATGGTGCGATTAATGAACAAATCAGATTGCTTGCCGATAAAGGCATCAGCGTTACCATTGTTCCCGGCGTAAGCAGTGTTTTCGGTGCCGCCGCCGCCCTCGGTTGTGAGCTCACCGCTCCCGAAATCAGTCAAACCGTTGTTCTTACCAGAACCCCCGGCAGAACCCCCATGCCCGAGAAAGAAACGGCTTCCCACTTTGCTAAAAGTGGCGCAACTCTCGTCTTTTTCTTAAGCACAGGTAAAATCCAAGAACTCATGGATGATTTACACCAAAACGGTGAATTGCCCTTGGACACTCCCGCCGCGGTTGTTTATCGTGCCACATGGCCTCAGGAAAGAATTTTCAGAGGTACCATTGCCGATATAGCTCAAAAGGTAAGCGATGCGGGATTTGGCAGACAAGCCCTTATTTTCGTTGGTAAAGCCCTTGGCGTTGCCGATGAAAACAATAAGAAACTTTTGGCGGCCTCCAAACTTTACGCGAAAGATTTCTCTCACGGTTACCGCAATAATCTCGCAAGAGAAAGCTTCCAAGGTCGCTGTGCTCTGTATGCTTTCAGCGCCGCCGGACTTGCCCGCGCCAAAGAAATTGTTTACGGTCTTAAACTTCCTTCTGAAATTTATGCTTTTGGCAAAACAGAAAACTTTGAGAGCAACCCCAATCAAAACAAGCATGCCACCATTGAAGTTAACTTTATGCCTTCAGGCAGTCTTGCAGAACATGCCAAGAAAAACTGGCAAGAATTTGATGCACATATTTTCGTAGGCGCTTCAGGGATAGCCGTTCGCACCATCGCCCCACTTCTTGGCAATAAAGCCGAAGATCCTGCGGTTATTACTTGCCCCGATAGTGGAAGCCACATTATCAGCCTTGTTTCAGGCCATCTTGGCGGTGCCAACCGCTTGTCAAGACGTGTAGCCAGAATCACAGGCGGACAAGCCGTTATCAGTACCG
>CAYJHY010000397.1:0-2080 GCA_964369875.1 uncultured Mailhella sp. | reverse complement strand
ACTTTTCCTGTCAGCTCGCCAACGGTAATGGAAACTTCCGCACTGCCTGCCACACAAAGGTTAGCGGCCACGCTCGGCACGTTGACAACAGCCACGGCATAGCCTTCACAACCGGCATAACCGCACCCGCCACAGTTGGCACCGGGTAATGCATCCATAACAGCATTTACTCGCGGATCTTCTTCCACATAAAAAATCTTCGAGGCAATGGCAAGTACGGTTGCCGCTACAAAACCAAGCCCTGCCAGAGTAAGAATAGATGATATGACCATAAATATATCCTAATTATTTCTTGATTCTTTCAAAACTATTGCGCCATGCCTTTGAAAGCCATAAAGGAAAGAGCCATGATGCCCCCCATCACAAGGGAAATCGGTGTTCCTGCCATAGCTTTTGGCACACGCAAGGTTTCAAGGCGTTCACGCACCCCTGCCATAAGCAAGAGAGCAAAGAGGAAACCAAGGCTGGTTGCAACAGCATAAATAAGGCCGACGCCCAAGGAATAATCTTCCCTTTGCACCATAATCGCCGTACCCATAACCGCACAGTTGGTGGTGATAAGCGGTAAGAAAATACCGAGCGATTCATAAAGGGGAGGAATACTTTTTTTCAAAAACATTTCCACGAATTGTACCAAGGAAGCAATAATCAAAATAAAGGCAAGTGTTTGCAAGTATCCTAAATCAAGAACATTCAGAATATATTTTTGTGCAAACCATGTACATATGGTGGCCATGATGACAACGAAGATAACCGCGCCACCCATACCAAAGGCCACACCTTTTTCCTTAGAACACCCAACATAGGGGCATATGCCAAGGTTTTGAATCAAAATAATATTATTGACAAAAATTGCCGAAATAAAAATTTCAAAAATATCCATACCTCACCCCTTAGGAAAGATTAGCTTTTTTGCAGCCGCCGCAATTGGCGCATGTGGAACCGCAAACAGAAGGATTTGTGGGCATCACAAGGCCTTTTCTGCGAGCTTGATAACGGTTGAGCCAGTTCATAAAGCCCAAAATAATACCAAGACATATAAAGGCACCGGGAGCCTCAACCATCACTGTAAAGGGTTCAAAATGTTCACCGAATAAAGGCGTTCCAAAAAGCATACCCGCACCGAGAACTTCTCTGAGCCCGCCAAGGAAGGTGAGAGAAAGCGTAAAGCCTATTCCCATACCAAGACCGTCGGCCACAGCCAAATACACGGGGTTTTTGGCTGCAAAAGCTTCTGCTCTACCCAAAATAATACAGTTTACAACAATAAGGGGTACAAAAATACCAAGCTGTTGATAAAGGGGATAGGCGTACGCTTGCATGAGCAGTTCAACGGTTACCACAAGGCTTGCGGTAATGGTAACAAAGCAGGCAATACGCACTTTTTTGGGGATAATATCACGCACAAGGGAAACAATTATATTCGACAAAAGCAAAACGAAAAGCACCGCAACACCCATACCGAGACCGTTTGAGGCGGACTTTGTTACCGCAAGCACGGGACAAAGGCCTAGGAGTAAACGGAAAGGAGGTAGTTCCTTCCATAGTCCCTTTGTAAATTCTTTAGCAAAACTCATTTGGTCCTCCGTCTTACTTTCCAGTTATCTATAATTTGTGATTTCAATTCCTTATAAATTGCACCGGCGTCGGAAACCGCTAAAACTGTTCCTTGAGAAGAGACGGTAGCGCCTGAAATTGCGTCGATTTTACCACCGTTTTTACTCAATTCCACAGGGATGCTTTGGCCTTGGAACTGTTTGACAAAAGGCTCTTCGGCAATAACGGTGCCAAGACCGGGGGTTTCTTTCATGGTGGTGATACCTATAGAAACCAAAGTATCGGTGGCTATATCAAAACCTGCCATAACCCCAATATCTCCACCGTAGCCTTGTCCAAAACTTTCAATGGCAACAGCTACCAATGCGTCTTCTTTAAAGGATGGAAACACATTGACAACACGTCCGTCTTCTAAAGTGAATTTTTTTCTGTCTTCAATGGGGGAATTTTGAGCATCATGAAATACTTGTGAAATTGCAGGAGCCTGAACATAGGTAAGAAGCTGATTTTCGATTGTGCCGGC
>CAYJHY010000396.1:0-2087 GCA_964369875.1 uncultured Mailhella sp. | reverse complement strand
ATTCAGAAGCGTATGACATACCAATAAAGAGTATTAAGGATTAAAAGAAATGATCAACAAACAAGAAAACTTTTTGGAACGCTTTTTCAAAGTCAGAGAAAAAGGTTCCACCATGCAAACAGAAATTTTAGCAGGCTTAACCACCTTTGTAACCATGGCCTATATTTTGGCAGTTAACCCCGATATTCTCGGGAATGCCGGCATGGATACAGGCTCTGTTTTTACCGCAACCGCTTTAAGTGCTGCCATAGCTACCCTCGTAATGGCGATTTTTGCCAACTTGCCCATCGGTCTTGCTCCCGGCATGGGACTTAATGCCTTTTTTGCCTTTACCGTTGTACTTGAAATGGGGTACTCTTGGCAGTTTGCCTTGACTGCCGTCTTCTTGGAAGGTCTTCTTTTTATCTTGCTCACCGTTACCAACATACGGGAAGCAATTTTGCAATGTATCCCCATCGACCTCAAAAGAGGTATTGCCGCCGGTATCGGTCTTTTTATTGCCTTCATCGGTTTGCAAAATGCAGGCATTGTTATCGATAACCCCGCAACCTTGGTTTCCTCGGGTGCTTTGAACAGCCCCACTTCCTTGGTTGTTTTGATTGGCTTTTTCTCCATCGGGATAATGCTACACTATAAAGTCAAAGGCGCTCTCCTTTACGGTATATTTATCGCTACTTTTGCGGGCATTCCCCTTGGCGTAACAGACATCAATTCCTTTGACGCTTCAAAACTTTTCTCCATCGCCAGTGTGGAACCCACCTTCTTACAATTTGATTTTAACCAAATTCTCACCGTTGACATGGCCATTGTTTTGGTAACCTTTTTGTTCATCGACCTTTTTGACACAGTCGGTATTTTGGCAGGGCTTGGCTCTAAAGCAAACTTGCTTGATGAAAAAGGCCAACTCATTAACTCCAAGCAAGCCTTTATGGCAGACGCCATAGGCACCACCGTGGGTGCCGCACTCGGTACTTCCACCGTTACCAGTTATGTGGAAAGCTCCGCGGGTGTTGCGGTTGGCGGTAAAACAGGTTTGACCGCCGCTGTTATTGCTTCCCTTTTCTTTATATCTCTTTTCTTTTCTCCGATCTTCTTGATGATTCCGAAGTACGCAACAGCTCCTGTTCTCATTATTGTCGGCCTTTTCATGTTCTCTGAAGTTGCAGAAGTTGATTTCAATGACTATGTGGTCAGCTTGCCCGTATTTGTTACCTTCTTGGGTATGCCTCTTACCTACAGCATCGCCCACGGTATCGCATGGGGTGTTATCACTTTCGTAATTTTGGCTATTGCCTCTAAAAGAGTAAAAGAAGTTCACCCTGTCTTAGCTGTACTTGCACTCTTGTTTATTATTAAATTCGCTACTCAGTAAGTTTGTAGAAATGCTCTAAGGGGAGAAAAACGAAAGGGGTTCCCCCTTATCTTTTTCTCCCCTTCCACCCCTCTTTTGTTTACCCCTTACGTTCACCGTTTGCTTCCCTTTGGTCAGCTTAAGGGTGAACGTTTCCTCTACCGCTTTTTCTTACCAAATTGTTTATTTATTGCTTTTCCTTCTTCGCCTCTCGTTCGTTCCTCCCTCGGGGCTCACTTTAGGGTTTTGCGTGCTTGGTGTGTTTTTTATTGAGTAGTTTTTCATCGTTTTATGTGCTTGTATTGTTACTCATTGCGCATTGTTAAAAAAGTCTCTGATGGTGAAAAATATTATTTACGCACCTTCCTAAAAGTTTTACCCAACGTAAGGAACGATGAATTATGCACACCATTAAAAAGCTTCACCCGAACAAAGTGAGAGGGAAGCAGGGAACGCAACCAATAAACTGCTGGGCACGGAAAAACATTTCCGACAAGTTCGCCCTTAAGCGAAACGTAGTGAAGCAAACGGCGAACGCTACGGTGTAAGGAAAGGGGAATTCTAAAGGGGAAAACCTAGGGGCTTGCTCCTTGGTTTTCCCCTTTAGTCATCTTTACAACTAAAATCATAGTTATATAGTTCTTAATTTAATAGGTGCAATTTTGAAAAAGTTGTGCTAATTTTTTTTTCTGACTTGCCATTTCAAAATAAGTGGCTATTTCAGATATGTGCCTTC
>CAYJHY010000395.1:0-2100 GCA_964369875.1 uncultured Mailhella sp. | reverse complement strand
TTGACCCTTTCTTTTTGAATGAAGAAGAGTTGTACAACCATTTTATTGAAAGCGTTGCCAAAGAAAGACAGTCTTGCGATCCTTTACAAGCAAGTATCGCCTTGATTGAAGGTAATCGAGGCCTTTTTGACGGAAAAGACGTTCAAGGATCATGCTCCAGCGCACGTCTTGCCCACCTTCTGCAAGCACCGGTTATTGTTTCTATAAACTGTACAAAAATCACTCGCACCGTAGCGGCACTGGTGATGGGTTTAACGAATTTTGATCCTGATCTCAATCTTGCGGGGGTTATCTTGAATCACGCAGGAACGGAAAGACATGCTAATATCATTCGACAATCCGTTGAAATGTATACCGATGTCCCTGTACTTGGTGTTCTTCCTCGTATGAAGAACAACCCCATTCCTGAACGCCATATGGGCTTACACTTACAGGATCAAGATAAAAAAGAAGCGCTCCTCGATACACTTTCTGATTTTGTTTCCTCCAATCTCGATGTGGATAAAATTTTTCATATCGCAGTGGAAAGCCCCCTGTTAGAGCAACATAAACAGTTTGTAAAAGAACAAAATGTTTGCGCCCTTGAAATCCCTTCAACGGGAAAAAAATTAAAAATATCAGCTGACACAGACACTGCTATAAATATAGTACAAAAAATAAATACTGTTTGCGAAGATACTGTTAATATTGCGTATATTTATGACGATGCTTTATGGTTTTATTACCGTGAAAACTTAGAAGCTTTGCAAAAATACGGTGCAAACCTTATCCCACTTTCCATTTTGGATGAAACCCCCTTTGTCGAACAAGCGAAAGGAATTTCTTTTGACGCGCTTTATATTGGTGGTGGTTTCCCTGAGCTTTATGCAGAAAAAATTTCTAAATCCATTCACCTAAAAGAAATTCAAGAGATGGCAGAAAATAATTTGCCTATTTACGCCGAGTGTGGCGGTTTTATGCTTCTTTCCAAATGCCTTCATATACCTGAAGAAAAAGAGAAAGTACGCTATCAAATGGCGGAAGTTTTTTCCGCAGAAACGGAATTTTTCAAACGCCCGCAAGGCCTTGGCTATATCACAGCCCACACATGCATAGAAAACCCCTATCACCCTATGAACAGCGTTTGGAACGGGCATGAATTCCATTTTTCAAAATCTGTAAACCAAAAACAAGAGCAACCGTACGTTTTGAGTCTCAACCCCGGTTACGGAATGCAAAAGTTTAAAGGTATAGGTGCAGATGGCCTTCTTTACAAAAATTGCTTTGCTGCCTATGCTCATCTTTTTGCACCTGCTGTCCCCCACTGGGCGAAAAACTTAGTCAAAACAGCGCAGAAATTTAAAAAAACAAATAAGATGATTTAATAAGTTATGCTTAGATACCCCATGAGTTTGTTATCTAATACGCGCACTTTCGCACTCTAGAGTTTTTTGAAGGGAAAGCGAAAATTTTATAAAAAATTTTCCTCCTAAAAATTAAATTTAAAATATAAAACAAAAAGGTATACCCCTTGAAACCATTCCTTAAAAAAACACAAAATCCCGATGGTAACCCCATTTATGGAGCTATTGGTACGGCTTCAACCATAGGCATGCACATGGTTTCAGGTCCTATTGTTGGCTCCGGCTTGGGCTACCTTTGCGACTCGTATCTTTTTGATTCATGGCCCATTGGTTCCATTATCGGCTTTTTTATTGGCGTAGCCGCCGGTTTTAGAAACGTTTATCTTGACTCAAAAAAATTACAAAAGCAACAATCCGAAATGGAAAACAATAATGAACAGTCTAAAAAGCAAGATTAACCACTATCTTGATAACCGTTTTACCCCATCCATTAAAAAGCTTGTGGTGTTTAATGCATTGATGACTTTATTGTTGGGTGTTTTTTCTTTAATGGTTATTCATGTAGATACGCTACTTTTCTGGATTTTTTGTGGATCGTTTTTTGCTTTTTGGAATTTTTTTTTCATGGCATTATTTATCCAAAAATACTTACATTTCAACAAAATAAACACAAACCAAACCCGTTTTTTTGTAGTCAAACAAGTTTTTTTCTTTAATTTAAGGCTTTTCATTACAGGATTTTTTCTATATACTATGT
>CAYJHY010000394.1:0-2100 GCA_964369875.1 uncultured Mailhella sp. | reverse complement strand
ATGTGTTGTCCTATGGAAACGGTTCGACTGAGAATTAAAGCATCAAAAGGAGCCTTTACTTCCGTTTCTTCCAGATCGTATTTTGCCGAATTCAGGTTGCCTTCTGCAATAGACAAATCGGAAAGAACTTGCTCCAACTGGGGTTTCCTGAGGGTAAGCTCTGTGTAGAGGGCACTGGAACGAATATTATTGGCGGTCATTTTTTCCAACTGTTTCAATTCTTCTTGAACAATTTTTTGATGACCGAGTTCAACAGTATATTCCGCCTTTGCTTTGGCAAGGGAGGCTTCCATTTTTTTTACTTCGTTTTCGTAATCGCGTTTTTCTATGGTGAAAAGTACCGTTCCTTTTTTCACAATAGAACCGATTTCAAATTCATCCGACAAACTTTCCACTCTTCCGGAGACCTTGCTTCTGAGGGTGATATTTTGAAAGGGAATAAGGGTGGCGACTGCTTCCAAATAAATTGGAACAGAGCCTGTTTCCACTCGATACACTCCCGCTGCGGGCGCCATACTTGCGGGTCTGCCGCGCATCGCCCTCGGAGGTGTCATAAAGTTAAACGCAATGTAAGCGATGGAAACCAAAATCAGAACAGAACAAATAATACCTTTTTTGTTTTTCATATATTAATCCCTAAAGACTTGTAGAGGGTGACCCTCAATTTTAAAAGCTCAGCTTGTTCGTTGAGAAGGCTGTTTTGCATAGATTGAACGGATTGTAAGGATGTTATATAACGTAAAAATGTCTCTTGCCCGAGAAAGTATCGTGTTTCGGCTTCTTGCAAGGCGGCAAGTTGGTATGAATATTGTTCTTCAAGGTTTGCAAGGTATTCTTTTTGTGCGATTTCTTGCATTAAGGCGGTGTTTACTTCGTCAAGGGCTTCGGAAACCGTTTTAACGTAGTTTATAGCCGCTTCTCTTGTGGCGGCGTCTTGTCTTTTTGCCTGAGCTGACTTATTGCCTGCGTCAAAAATGGTGCCTGAAATGGCGCTCACAAGTCCTGTTGCCCAGTTGTTTAAAAGGCCGGCCAAACCGTCTAAACTTGTGGCTTGCGAAACACTGAAGGATATATCGGGCAGATAGGCAAGTTTTGCGATGGCTAATTGCTTATCTGCGGCGAGTAAACGGTATTTTGCGGCGCGGATATCAGGTCTGTTTTCCAGTAATTGGGCGGGAATACCAGTTTCGGGTAAGGGGGGTAAGGTGGGTAATTCACTTTCTTTTATGTCAAGTTTATAGGTCGGTAATTCACCGCAAAGTAAGGCAAGGCTGGCGAGTAGTTGTCTTTCTCGCTCCACTAAAGTTGGTTTTTGTGAATAGGCTCTGGTTCTTTGTTCTTTTTGTTGAATAACATCAAGGCTTGACGCCTGCCCGTATTTATAGCGCAATTCTTGAGAGGCGAGCATGGAGGTGTTCAGTTGATGTTGTTCTTCCAAAACCCTAAGCTCTGATCTTGTGGAAAGCAAGTCGATGTAATTGTCTGCTATACTGGACGAAATGGTAAGAACAGTGGTGAGTAAATCTTCACGGGTTGCTTGATAGCTGTAGTTGTTCGATTGCACTTCTGCCGCAATTTTTCCCCATAAATCCACTTCATAGGAAAGGGATAAGCTGAGCCCATAGGAGGTGCTTTCTTTGTCGGAAGAGGGTGTTTCATTTCTGTTTGCGTTATTGTTGTAGTTGTGATTTGCTCTGCCTGTGATGGAAGGAAAGAAGGATGATTTTGACTGGCGAAGGCTTGCCGCGCTTTGGCTTAGGCGGGTGTAGGCTATTTGCAAATCATAGTTTCCGAGGCTTTTATCTTCAACGAAGAGAGAGGCTAACGCTTTTTCTTGAATAGAATTAAGCTCGTCGCTTTTAAACGTTTCCCACCATCTTGTTTTATCAAGAATTTCTTTTCCCCCTTCTGATAAAAAGCTATCGGGGAGGGGCGGTGCTTCGGGGGTGTAGGTTTCCATTTGGGTTGCGCATGCGGTTAAGCTTATGCATACAACACAAAGCAAGCAAAAATTTCGTAAAAAACTCATCGATACATCCTTCAATACGATTGGCCAACAACATCGTCTAAGTGTTATGCCGACAGGGTCGGCGTTAAGCT
>CAYJHY010000393.1:0-2102 GCA_964369875.1 uncultured Mailhella sp. | reverse complement strand
CCCAAACCCACCCCCTTTCCTCAAAAAACTTTAATAAATGGGCATTAAGTTCTAAAAAACTATGTTTCTACTTATATTATATTTTGGATTTTTATGAGAATTAGAATGACTTAAGGGGGAATTTTTTCCTTGAAGTGTGAAGAAATTTTCGTTAGTATTAGGAAACTACAATACATTATAGGTTTTTATGAAAATATACGATCAACATCTTCATAGTTACTTGTCTTATGACTGCTCACAAGCCCTTGAACCATACTTGCAAAAGGCTTTCGAAAAAGATAGTACCCATTTTGTGAGCACGGAGCACTGCGACCTTTCTTGTTGTTATATGAAAAGAGACATTATACCCGACTTTAAAAAACAAGGCAGTGTTCTAAAGCAAATGGCTGAAATTTATAACATCATCATGCTTAGAGGTGTTGAGATGGGTTATAAGTTTTCACGCATTAAGGATATGGATGAAATCGCAAAAAGAGAAGATTTTGATGTGGTGCTTATGTCTGTACATGAAAACGAAATAGCCGACTGCACTAGCGAAAAATTCTTACGTAAAAAAACTGCCGATGAAGCCTATAATGCCTATTTAGACTTATATGTAAGTATGCTTACACATTGCACAAACTATGATATTGTGGGTCATATTGACTATCTTTTGCGTTATATTCCGAAAGTTGAATTAAGTAAGCATGAAAAGAAGCTGACAGAGCTTTTAAATCTGGTTATTGAAAAAGAAAAAACTCTCGAGTTTAACACTCGTTTTCTGTATCAATATAAGGACTCGTCTTATCTCTCTTTTATTTTTGCGCTTTATTATAGCCTTGGCGGGAGAAAGGTAAGCCTTGGCAGTGATTGCCATACCAGTAATGTTTTTATGGCAAAATTTGGTGAGGCTACGGACATCCTTAAAAACATAGGCTTCACAGAAATCTGCACCTTTCAAAAACGTAAAGAAAATCGAATAGAATTATAAGTTTTGTTTTTATTTCATACGTACTGAAAGGAAAACCCCATTTTTTAGCTTCAACCATGTTATGAGGCTAAATTTCGCTTTGCTCAATATTATTGTGACATAATAAAAATATCTTTTTTGAATTTAACACCCCATTATTAAAGTTTTTTGAGGAAAGGGGGTGGGTTTCCCATGGAAAGGTTGGGAAACGCTTTCGTAAATTGCTACAGGAAGTAGCAAAGCCACGCAGTGCGAACGAAACAAGAACCTCGCTTCTTGTGAGTGAGAGCGAGCGGGCTACAGGACATAGCCCCGAGCGTCATCTTGTTGTCACACAAAAGGGGTTTCCCCCCTCCCAAGAATAAGTAACCTAAAAAATCAGAATATTAAATTTCTTCAATAGGGCACGGCTTGGCAAAATAATAACCTTGAGAAAAATTAACGCCCATTGCATCCAAAAATTCTTGAACTTTTTCATTTTCCACAAATTCTGCAACCGTTTGGGCTTTGATTTTCGTCGCTAAATATTGCACCGTTTCAAGAATAATTTGTCTATCTTGGTTGCGAACAATATCGTTTATGATAGATCCGTCAATTTTAATAAATTCCGGTTTAATGGCAAGAATCATAGTGAGCGTTGAGTAACCCGCACCAAAGTCATCAACCGCAACCTTACTGCCAACCCCTTGAATTTGCGATAAAAACTCCACCAAAACGTCTAAAGAATCGTAACTTTCCGTTTCCACAAATTCCACAATGATTCTACTAGGATCCGGAAAAGCTCGTAGTTTTCGAATAAACCAAAGCCTAAAGTTAGAAGAATCTAAATCATACACAGAAAGATTTATAGATAAGCTTTCTGATCTATGGGCAAAATCTGCCATGGATTTTTCAATCATCATTTGACTGATTTTTCTATAAAATTTATATTTTTTTGCTGTTTCCAAAAAGAAAAAGGGTGAATAGACTGTTCCATCTAAATCAACAATACGCATAAGCGCTTCACATTTATCTATTTTTTTAAGCTTATTATTGTAAATCCCTTGATAATAGGGTACTATTCTTTCATTATCGAGGGCACGCTTCAATAACGCTATGCTTTCCATCTCTGCTTTGGACATATCTTTTGCGGCAACGCTATTATCACAAACCA
>CAYJHY010000392.1:0-2102 GCA_964369875.1 uncultured Mailhella sp. | reverse complement strand
CTCAAAAAGCTCTTTTGGCGTATTTCAAAATTTTTACTGTTTGTATGCTTTTTTTTGGAAAAAATAATAAAAAACTCATGATATTGGAAATATCTTTAAGGAATATAATTTAAAATCCGTTGAAAATTCATTAAAAATTCGTTGACAAACCGTAGAATCATATTTATTGTTTCTCATGAAATTGCTTGCAAATAACACAACCATTCTTTGTGAATTATGGTTGAAAAATGAATTGAACGATTGATTCTTATTTATAAAAGGATTTGTAGATAAGTAAGTAATTTTGAAATTAAAGGCGTCTATCAGGATGTTGGCGTCTCTCCTACAAAATAAGCAGAAATGATTGGCTTGTTAGGGTAGGGATAAACAAATATCACATTGGGTTAATAAGTGTGATATGTGTTAATAATACAGTGCAATATTGCTGTAGTATTGATACTCAATAACAGAATGTTGATGATGTGTTTTTACTGGGTTAATAAGTAAAAGCAAGTTTCTGCAAGTATGCCGCAATACATGGCAACTCTTTTCAGGGACAACCCATCGGTAATTGAAAGTTTCGTGATAGTTTAGACGGAAGGCACTCTTTGTTACCTTGTAACATGTTCTTTTGTTTTAAGTTTTATTTCGTACGTAATAAAAAGTTTGTTTTTAAAACTATTTTGACGAAACAATGTTGCACAACAAGTGTTGTGAATAATTACCCCTACATAACAGTATTATGGAGTAAAAACCATGGCTATATCTTTAGTAAAACCACAAGCAAACTCGCAGCTTGAATATACACCTCAAGTTGACGATTCAATTATATTTGACTTTAATGCAACAGAAGCAAGCATCGATAGATTGGGGGATAATCTTATCTTGAATTTCGAAGATGGTGGACAAATAGTCTTGAATGGCTTTTATAACACCTATTCTTCCGAAAATATACCTACCTTTGAAATTGATGGTGCTGAGATTGAAGGGGATGTTTTTTTTGCAGCCCTTGGAGCCACCGACCTTATGCCTGCCGCAGGTCCCACAAGTGCGGATAATGTCGGTGATGCAGCCTCCTTCTTTTATGGTGGAGCTGCAGCAAACTTGCTTGGTGGATTAAGTAGCCTTGGTGGGCTTGGTGTACAAGTTCCTACTTTTTCACAGACCGGTGAAAAGAAAGAAGAGGGAACTGGGGATAGCGAAGATAAAAGCACAGTACAAGAGCTTGAACATACTGAATTTACTGAAAGCGCTCCGACTACAAATCCGGTTAAAGTCCAGATTTCAACCGATAAAAATAATGACGGAACAATTGATAATTCTGAATTAAATGTTGGTAATAAAGAAGATATTGTTGTTGATGTAACCTTTGGAGATGGCGTTGAGGAAGGCGATAAAGTTATCGTCCAAGATCAGGACGGAAATACTGTTTTTGAGGGGAATGTCACCGAAGACATGCTTGGAAATGGTTTGCAAGTGACTTTACCACCCACCGAAGGCCCCATTGAAGTGACTGCCACCGTTACCGATGAGGAAGGTAACATCTTTGAAGACAGAGATTTTAAAGAGGTGAACACACTAAACGCGCCAACCGTTGAAATATTAGGCGATGTTAATGGTGATGGTGTTCTGAATGATGCTGAACTTAATGGTCAAGATATCAAGGCAAAAATCACTTTTGATGATACCGTTGATGAGGACGATCATGCTGTTGTAAAAGACCAAGACGGAAATATACTCTTTGAAGGGCCTCTAACCCAAGACATGATTAACAACGGTTTGATTGTAACCGTACCAAAACCCGAAGGCGATAATAATGTTATAAAAGTAGAAGCTACTTTGTCCGACAGGGATGGAAATGTCGCTTCAAGTTCCGATTCTTCTCGTACCAATGAACTTGGAGAAGATGCTGTTTCCGTAACCATTGAAAGCGGTGATGACAATTTTATCAATAAAGATGAACTTGGCGATGACAGCACTGTCAAAGCCACCGTTAGCTTTGGGGAAAACGTACAAGCAGGCGATAATGTTATAGTGACCGACCAAAATGGTAATGAGCTTTTCAAAGGCACAATCACCGAAGACATGCTTGAAAACGGCTTGACCGTAGAAGTTGAAAATCC
>CAYJHY010000391.1:0-2102 GCA_964369875.1 uncultured Mailhella sp. | reverse complement strand
CCCATTGTTATTCTCACTATATATCAATTAGCACATTAAAACCACTATCAAGTATATCATTATAGTTACAGCCTTTTCTACCTATACCAGTTTTATCCTATGATTTATTATTTTGCAAGAAAAAATTCTTGCCTAAGACACGTCATTCCGCATGAATCCAATTTGAGGGGTTTCACCCCTCATACTCCCCACCAAAGGGAGTGATTCCCTTTGGAAACCCCGTAACTTTTCTTTTTACTTGCCAAAGCAAGTAAAAAGAAAATGACTGAGGGAAGGGATCAGTCAATACAAATCATTTCAAAATCATTGCCCGTAAGAGATTTTGCACCATGTTCCGTTATTTCGAACACATTTTCTATACCCACCATACCAAGCCCCTTAAGGCCAAGCTTTGGTTCAAGGGCGATAAGCATCCCCACTTCCAAAGGCTCGACAAACTTATTTGCAAGCGGAGGATATTCATCAAGGCAAAGCCCTATTCCATGCCCCAAAAACTTTACTTGGTTTCCGCCAAAACCCATATAATTTTCTGAATAACCTGCATCTTTTGCCATTTCAAAGGATTTTTGCCAAATTCTTTCAGGAAGTTCACCTGCAATCAAAGTATTAGCAGCCGTATTTTGCACTTCCACACAAAAATCATAGGCACGTTTTATTTCATCGGGTACACTTTTTTTACTCCCCGACCAATAGACTTGAGTTTTATCGCTGGCATAGCCTTCATAACAAAAAGCCAAATCCACCATAAGCAAAGAATGTTTTTCCCACTTGGTCTCACCACCCAGATAAGGCGTGGCAGGATGGCACCCCACAGAACCAGAAGGGCTGTCTCTTACGATAGGATAATTTGAATTATCTCCCACACCAAGCTGACCCAAAACATTTTCCACACCAAGGCTTGAACTTCTCACAATGCCTGCATGACCACGTTCCAGAAATTCATTAAACATCAAAATTGACAACTCTCTTTCTGTCATTCCATGTTTAACTTTAGCAGAAAAAGCTTCATAACTTTGCGCATGTCTTTGTCCTGCTATACGCATTTTTTGTAGTTCATATTCTGTTTTGACAGAGCGGCATTTATTTATTAAATTTGTTATATCAACAAATTCTATGTTTTTCAATTTTGCCCTAAGTTTATTGGACATTGCCCATGTGAGCCCGCTCATTTCAACACCCACGGCCGAACCTAAGCCTATGCCGTGCTCTGCAAAAAATGGTAATAAATCCCCGTAAGATGTGAAGTCATAAATGTTTTTTAGAGACGTTTCAAGCTTCGCCCTCTCACCGCCTTTACGAAGCCACAAAACAGCCTCTCCCTGCATCGGAATCCAAAGCACCCCGGAGGTAAAAATGCCTGTCAAATAATAAATATTCATCTGAGAAAACACTAGCACCCCACGCACAGCAGGGCTTTTGGCACTCAATAATTTCCTCAAGCGAGCATGGCGTAAACTCGTTTCCTCAAGGCTTAGTCTTTCTACGGCTTCAAACATGCTAGTCCTCACAAAACAAAGCGTCACTTAGATTTTGAAAATCTTTCGGAGATAAATTTTCTGCGCGCATCTGTTTATCAAGTCCAATTTTTTTCCAAACCTCTTCTGTATACAAATCAGGTAAGGCTTTTTGCAAAAGCCCATGCAACTGCTTACGCCTTTGCTGAAAACAAATTTTAATCACTTTTGCTAAATTCTCTTTATTTTTTGGCAAAAGCTCAGACGCTAAAGGCTTCAATACAATAACCTCAGAATCAACCTTAGGCGGTGGTGTAAAGGCGCTCGGGGTAATCAAAAGCCCCTTTTCCACTTTACAAAAGCTTTGCATCCAAACCGACAACGCACCATACGTCTTGCTGTCCTTTGACGCCCTGATTCTTTGTGCCACTTCCTTCTGTATCATAAAAACCGCACGGGAAAGGTTCGGGACTTGGCTCACAATATCCCACATCATAGGAGACGCCACGTTATACGGCAAGTTGCCCATAATTTTCCATTCCCCTTGCAATCCCTGCCAATCAAAGGTCAAAGCGTCCATATGATAGACTTGTAAGCAAGAAAGCCCATGCTCCTCAGCATAGTCCATATGCTTCTTGGCAAAAACAT
>CAYJHY010000390.1:0-2102 GCA_964369875.1 uncultured Mailhella sp. | reverse complement strand
ACCCAATTTTTTTGGCGAGGCATGGTTTTACTGCTTAGCCAAGGCCTTGCCCTCAGTCTTGATAGTTTGGAGGAAAGCCCTTTACATGGCGTATTTACGGGAAGTTTAGCGGGTTTTTTTCCCATGCAAGCCCTTTGGCTTCTGGTTTTTACTGTTTTTCTCTGGTTACTGCTTAACCGCCATCCTTTAGGGGATAATATCCGTTTTACAGGGGAAAACAAGCAGGTCGCAGAACGTCTCGGTATTCCTGTTATACGAACACGCCTTGCCGTCCATATGTTTATGGGAGCTATGGCAGGCTTTGCAGGCGCCGTGGGCTGTCTAGAAATGGGGTCGTGGTGGCCAACCCAAGGCGACGGCTACATGCTCCTTGTATTTGCCGCGGTATTTATCGGAGGCACCAGCGTTTTCGGTGGTTCGGGGCAAGTCTACGGAACACTGATCGGTATTTTTATTGTGGGAATGCTTGAAGCGGGCATTGTCAGCTCAGGGCTTTCAGGCTTTTGGACACGGGCGGCGCACGGCCTTGTGATTGTCGGCGCGGTTTCCTGTTATGCGCTATTACAAAAGAAACAGTAGTTTTTGATTTAGATGTGTTTTCGAATTGTTTTTTCGAGAGAGGGAACTTTTGGAAGTTCTCCCCTCTCGAGCTCTCCCCCACAAAACTTTTTAATAATAACACGTTAACAACTAAAGCTTGACTAAGTATAGATGAAAATTCTTTTTGTAACCTATAAACAATCCGGCTAATTCTCCATAATAATCCGACTGTTTACAAGCTGAACTCTATGTATTTTTTGTAACTATCAAGCATTATAAAGATTAATTTTGAAGCATGTCCTAGAATTATTTTTATTGAAAATGCTCTAAATCTAAAAGTATGACATAATAAAAAACATTTTTTTAAAATTTGCCCTCCCTGTATTAAAGTTTTTTGAGGAAAGGGGAAGGGGTTGCCCATGAAGAGGTCGGAAAACTCCCTTTTATACACAAAAGGAGTTTTCCCTCTCCCAAGAATAAATTGGAATAACCTAAGCTTTCTTGCCTCTTGCCTTTTTTTTACGCTTAAGCTATAGATAAACTATGAAGAATGGTTTAAAACCGTTCTTATGAGCAAAAACACCTTGCTTGCTCGATAACGCTTTGATTTTCCTTTTTAGTTTTATGGTAAACACTCTGTGTTTTGATAAGATAACGGAACGTGCCTGACAAATAAGATTTTTGGGTTACGTATGCATTATTCCCTATTCACATTACGTTTTGGAGGAAATTTTATGGCCACTATCAACACTATTCTATGCGCACTTGACCTTTCCGAACACAGCAAAATCGTTGCGGATTATGCAGCCATGTACGCACGCCTTTGCAACGCCAAAGTTATTCTTGTCTACGTTGCCCCCACCATGTCACAATACACAGGCTTTCATGTTGCCCCAAGCACCATTGATGGCTTTGTGGGAGAAATCGTGACCGGCGCAGAAAACGCCATTGTAGATTTTTCAAGCAATCACTTTGCAGGCATTGAAGTGGAAACCCGCGTTCTTGTGGGCTACGCAAAAGAAGAAATTCTCACCACAGCCGAAACAACCAAGGCCGACCTTATTGTCATGGGAACTCATGGCAGAAAAGGCATCGATCGCATGCTTTTTGGCTCCGTTGCGGAAAAAGTGGTAAAAGAATCCCCTATTCCTGTTTTAACCGTTCGTCCCGTATGCTCGCCTCTCGATGCGGAATGTTTTGAAAACGAAAGAGAAGCCGCGAAAAACAAAGCTTCATAAGTAAAAGTATTAGGCTCCGCTTTTGTTTTTTTAGAGCGTGTTCACATAAACGTCTTTTCGGTTCTCTCTGCGTCAGAGTTCGCTTGCTTTTTCGGTCATGTACGTCTATGTACACTCCCTTCAAAGTAAGCTTCTCTTCCTTGGTAGAACACGAAAACTCATTTTATGTGAACACACTCCGGAACATATAGAAAGACAAAAGCGGATGTTTAAAAAAATAAAAACTCATTAAATTTCTTGACAATTTCACCACTCTATGTTTATATAAGCACATGCATAAATCTCAGAAATGAGAAGGAAACCGGTTAGATTCCGGTACGGACC
>CAYJHY010000389.1:0-2103 GCA_964369875.1 uncultured Mailhella sp. | reverse complement strand
AGAAACAAATTGCCAGTCTATCCAGGTAGTCCCTATAATTTATCATGACGAAGTGAAGTACTTTATGGGGGTTGATAACCCAAAACGGTGTATCAATGACTTAACTTTACTTCATTCTACCATTTTATTTGTTGTGGATGATATAAAAAAAGATAAAACTGTTAAACAGTTAGAGCATCTTTCGTATACTGATATTCTAACAGGGTTGAATAATAGAAATAAATATTTGAAAAGATTGGAAGAGATTGACCTAAGAAAACTTAAATCCATGGGCTACATTCATGTTAATGTGAATGCTCTAAAAAGAATCAATGAACTTTATGGAGAAAAACATGGTGATGCTGTTTTAAAGCAAGTATCATCTATTTTATCGCGTCATATCAAAGATGATCTCTTTCGTATTTCCGGTGACGAATTTATTGCAATTTTCCCCGATATTTCCAATGAAAAATTTGAGAAACTTCTCGTTCTTTTAAGAAAAAACGAACAAGAAGAAACGGATTTTTCTTTTGCGGTGGGAGGTGTTTGGCAAGATAAAAAAATAGATGTTCGTCAAGGTCTGATGCAGGCTATGGACATTATGTTTTCAGAAAAACAAAGTTTTTATAAATCACAAACCACCGATAAAGGCCAAGGTCGGTTAAATCCGGTAGAAATTATTTTGGATGAAATAGTTTCAAAACTTTTCTTCATTCATTTACAGCCTAAAGTAAATTTACTTACAGGTGAAATTGTGAGTGCGGAAGCTTTAATCAGAAAAACCGGTCATGATGGAAAGATTGTTGCGCCGGATAGATTTATACCGATTTATGAGCACGAAGGCACTATACGCCATGTCGATTTTTTTGTGCTTTCTGAAGTATGCATCCTTTTGCAAAAGCTTCTTGCGGAAAACAAGGCTATTCCCATAGCAGTGAATTTCTCTCGTGTGACGTTTATTGGTTATGAGATGGTTAATGATATTGTTGCAACGTGTGCAAAATATTCCATACCGCATCATTATATCAAAATTGAGTTGACAGAAAGTATTGATAAGATGGATTTTTCTTTTTTCCATAAAAAGTTAAAAGAGTTGAAAGAGCTTGGTTTTGAAATTTCTCTCGATGACTTTGGTGCAAAGCATTCTAATCTGCTTATGCTTACTATGCCGGAGTTCACGGAAGTTAAAATTGATAAAGGGCTTATCGATAATGTTACCACAAGTGCCGAAAACAGAACGGTAATCAGAAATATTATCAAGACCATTAAAGAGCTTGGTAAATCTTCTTGCGTGGCCGAAGGTATAGAAACCCCCGATCAAGTGGCCATATTACAAGATTTTGGCTGTGATTACGGACAGGGGTATTACTTTTACAGACCCCTCGCTGTTCCGGTCTTCTTAGAAGCTTATGAAGCGAATCTTGCTGACAAAACAAGCGCCGCACAGAGTATTAAAAAATCAACACGAAGAAATTACGTTGTTAATTATGATGAGCTTTATTCTGTCATCGAAGCTATGCCACTTTGTACAAACTTGTGGAAAAATAATAACGAAAATATTATGTGTAATGAACAAGTTATCAAAATGTTTGGTCTTGAAAGCAAAGATGAATACCTTGATAAGTTCTTTATGCTCTCACCTGACTATCAGCCTGACGGCAGAAACTCTATGGATGCTGCCTCTGCGTATATTACAGAAGCTCGGGAAAGTGGCTATGTTCGCTTCAATTGGATGCACAGAAAGCTTGATGGAGAAGAACTGCCTTCTGAGATTACTCTTGTTCGTCTTGATGTTAAAAGTGAAGGTGGTGACTATCTTGTTGCCGGGTATACGCGAGATTTATCCCCACAACTTGCAGGAATGGATGAATCACAATTATCAGTGGAATACTTTTTTAACGAAGTTTCCGATAAAACACTCTTTAATACCATTTCGGAAATTGCCGCCGAATTTTTCTGGGTTTATACCAACAAAACCAAAACTATTCAGTTCTTTGGCAAAGGTCGAGATATTTTAAATTTATCTTTCGATAAAATGCAGTTTCCCGAAGAAATCGTGCAGCAGGGGATGGTGCCCGAAAAATACCTTTCAGAATTCTTGCGATTTTCAAAAGCTATGGAAGA
>CAYJHY010000388.1:0-2109 GCA_964369875.1 uncultured Mailhella sp. | reverse complement strand
CTAGAGCAGTTTGAAGCAAATTATAAAAATCCATGGGGTGCGCATTTACCCCAAGTTTTCAAAATGGCTTATTTTGCTTACGAAGCCATGGAAAACGATTTTTCTGAATTGATTTTCTTTAACTACCTTCCGCGTTGGGCTTCTCTTGGCTCATGGTTTAGGCAGTTATGGTCTGAAAGTCTCGGTAAAAACGGAAAGGGTTCAACCCCTATTCCTGCCCTTGGTGCTACAGACCAACATTCTATTTTACAACTTTTCTTAGATGGTAAAAAGAACAAGGCTTGTATTTTTATCAATCAACATAACTTTGCCCAAAAGAATGCTTCCTATAGTGTGACGCACCCCAATTGTCTTATTCCAAAGGATGTACCTGAGGAATGGCAATGGATTGCCGGCAAAAGTCTTTCCCAAATTTTAGAAGCGGAGGCCTTTGCGACTAAGGAATCCCTTTATAAAAGCAATATGCCCCTATTGACCATGGAGCCCATGCAAAGCGATGAATATTCCTTTGGCAAACTTATGTGGAATTTGGGGATGATGACCATTTTAACCGCGTACTTTTTGGATATTAACCCCCTAGATCAGCCTGCTGTGGAGCAAGGCAAGTTGATCGCCAAGCAAAGATTGAGCTCCAATTTATTCTAAGCTTTTGAGAAAGGATTTTTTCATGACTTCTATGCCTTCTTCTATCCCTTTGGGTTTTAGCTTTGCCGTTGCCAATGCCGAATTTCGTGACAGAAAAGAACCAAGAAATGACTTGGCGCTTGCTATTTGTCATGAGCCAGCTGTTGCGGCGGCTGTGTTTACCACAAACCTTTTTAAGGCTGCGCCCGTTTTGGTGGCAAAAGATAATCTGGAAAAAAGTCCCGAGATACGAGCTGTTATCATAAATTCAGGGCAAGCCAATGCCTGCACAGGCGACAAAGGCATGCAGGCTTGCCTTGAAAGTCAAAAACTTATCGAAGAGAATTTTTCCCTTCCCGAAAACTCTGTGTTACCTGCATCAACAGGGGTTATCGGTGCGCATATGGATATGCAAAAATGGAAAAATGCTCTTCCACAGCTGAAAGACAGTCTTGGAAAATCAGACGTGGAAGATTTTGCCAAAGCCATTATGACCACCGACGCTTTCCCAAAATTTATCACAAAATCCATGGATATCGACGGTAAAGAAGTTCGCTTTGCCGCTGTTGCCAAAGGTGCAGGGATGATTTGTCCCAACATGGCCACCATGCTCAGTATGGTTGTCACCGATGCCATGGTCAACAAAGACGACTGGCAAAAAGCCTTTTCCTACGCCGCAGACAGAAGTTTTAACTGCATCAGTGTGGATGGGGACACCTCCACAAACGATACTATTTTTGGTCTTGCCAGCGGTAAGTCGGGCGTAAGTCTCAGCTTTGAACTTCTAAAAGAAACCCTTACCCAAGTATTAACCGATCTTGCCTATCTTCTTGTCAAAGACGGCGAAGGTTCAACCAAAGTCATGCACATCACCGTAAAGGGTGCCAAAAGCGATGCCGACGCAAACGCCATTGCAAGAACCGTCGGGCATTCTCAATTGGTAAAAACCGCCATGTACGGAAAAGATCCAAACTGGGGGCGTATCGTAGCCGCCGCAGGCCGTGCTAACGTAGATTTTGACCCCAATAAAATGCAAGTGATTCTTTGTGGTATCGAAATTTTCAACAAAGGCGAGCCAACCGATATCGATGTCGATGCCGTCTTTTTAGAACCTTTTGAACAAAGAGACATCCCCTTGGAAATAAACCTCCAAGAAGGCAATGGCTTTGCTGAACTCAAAGCCTCCGATCTCTCACACGCCTACGTCTCCTGTAACGCCGATTACAGGACTTAAAAGATTGTATTTTGGGTTTGATTTTTATTTTTTTGGGGAGGGGAAAAACCTTTTTTGTGAACAAAAAAGCGTTTTTCCCCTCCCCATACCCCACCGCTCTTCCATAAAAAACTTTAATAGCTATCAAGTTTATGTTTCTTCACAATATCTGCATAGGATATGCACAGTTTTCAACTGAATGAATAGCACTACGCGGATGTGAGCCCCGAGAGAGGAACGAACGAGAGGCGAAAAGGTAAAGTAGAAAATAA
>CAYJHY010000387.1:0-2123 GCA_964369875.1 uncultured Mailhella sp. | reverse complement strand
GTGGTCTCGGTACTCTCGATGAGCTTTTTGAAGCCGTAGTTTTGGTGCAAACTCACAGAATCCGTAAATTCCCCATTATCCTTTATAATTCCGAATACTGGAAAGGGCTTTTGGATTGGATTAAAGACAAAATGGTTTCAGGCGGTTACTTACAAGAATCTGAACTTGAGTTATTGCAAATTGCCGACACGCCCGAAGAGGTTGTAAAATTGATTCAAGCTTCCGAATGCTTGAAAAATAACGATGACGATAAAAGTCATGGCAATTATTAATACGTACAATTTTTATTTTTTTATACTTTATGACATCTACAAAGGATGATTCCTATATCGTTTCCAAGACGGTTTGGGGGCCCGTTCCTGACGCCCCCTTTCCTCATTCTTGGCAATCTCTCATGGAAGAAGCTCTTTTTGAGGCAAAAAAAGCCGTCGATAAAGGGGAAATTCCCGTGGGGGCTTTGGTGGTGGATGACAAGGGAAATATACTTGCACGTGGGCATAATCTCAGTATCAGTAACAAAGATCCAAGCGCTCACGCTGAAATTGTGGCATTACGACAAGCAGCCCAAGTAAAAAACAATTATCGTTTGCTTGATTGTTATTTGGTGGTGACGTTGGAGCCTTGCATGATGTGTACAGGCGCCATACGCGAGGCACGGTTAAAAGGTGTTATATTTGGAGCTTATGATGTGCGAGCTGGGGCTGTTTGCTCTTGTGACGAGGGTTTGTCCGCTCCGCACCTTGGAGTAAACACTTGGCACTTGGGCGGAATTTTAGCAGATCAATGCAAAGAAATCTTGCAAGATTTTTTTCATGATAAACGTGATTGAAGCAAGCGATTTTTTCTGGTAAGAAGCTGTTTATGCAGTGATAAAACATTAATATATAAAAAGGAAAACTTATGGCAACTACTGTTGATGAAATTACCATTAATTATGAAGATGAAAACGGTGTTTTGCGAGTAAAAGAGCTTGATAAACAAGTGCTTACCAAGGGAGCGTATTCCACCATTATGTTCCGCTATCAAGAATATGTGGAAGCTTCCGACGACTACGGTCCCGAAAAATTTTCCATCAGACGTTATCGCAAGCTTGGTGGAGTCTTTAAACAAGACAGCAAATTCAATATTTCAAGCGTGCGTCAAGCCAATATGGTTATTGAAACTTTAACCCGTTGGGTGTCTGAAGAGCCTGAAACCGAAGAATAGTTACGAACTGACAAAAACAGTTATAAATACATCTGTTTTTACAAGCAAATATAGTAATTTCAAATGAGAATACTATAGAGTTAAACTTTATGACCAAGATAAAGTCATTATACACCCTTGAAGAACGCTTGGTACGTCAGCTTATTTCAACATGGAGCAGACGTGGTTCTTCGCTTTTGCTTGTGGGCTTGCACGGGCTTTTAGATCCTGAATTTTTTTGGGACGCAGGCTTTGACGTGTGTGTCACGGAAGAGCATTTACAAATTTCACAAGAAGCCTATGCGCGCTCGGGGCCGCGCATAGAGTATCGATTAGCTCCCATAAGCGCTTTACCCTTCGACGATAAAAGTTTTGATTATACGGTGTTTACTTGTTACGCCTCGTCAAGCTATCAGAATCAAGCTATAAAACTTGCGCAAGAAAACAAGACCGAAAAACAATTCACAGATATTTTTAAAGATAAAACAATTCTTGCGTCTTTACAAGAAACACAAGTTTTTGAAGAATGTTGCAGAGTGGCAAGCAAGGGCGTGCTTATTCTCTTTAAAAACAAGTTTTCGCCTCCTATGGGTTCACGTCGCAAGGAAATTTCCAAAACTTCCATTAATCCCTATTCTTTAATAAGACGTCTGAAAAAAATCTCCCCCGATGCCTATCTGGACTACAGCTCCTCGTGTCTTATGCCAAGAATTTTGGAGAAAGTTCTCCCTTCGTCCATAGTCATCCCACATTGTCCGTTGGGGCACATTACAGGCGTATGCTTGCAATTCAATTCCAATATACTCACAGGGCTGGGACTTGAAGTGAAGGTAGAAAAAGCCTTAACCGAAGAAGCGGTTATCCAAAGAAACCTCCATAATAAAAAATTAACCTAAAGCTTTAAATGCCCTAAAGTTAAACACCCGTTTGCCGATATA
>CAYJHY010000386.1:0-2127 GCA_964369875.1 uncultured Mailhella sp. | reverse complement strand
CGGCTAAAGGATCGGGCTTTGGCTTCGGCTTAGTAGGTTTAGGCTGGGGCTTTGGTTCGGGTTCCGGCTCAGGTTCTGGTTCCGGCTCAGGTTCGGGCTCCGGTTCAGGCTCAGGTTCAGGCTCCGGTTCGGGTTCGGGTTCGGGCTCCGGCTCAGGTTCAGGCTCAGGTTTGGGCTCAGGCTCAGGTTCGGGGGTTGGTTCCGGTTCTTCTTCCTTGGGAGGAGTAGGCAAAACCACCGGTTCTTTTGGGAGTTCAGGCTCTTTGGGAGCATCGGGCATAGCAGGAATAGGGGTAGCAGATGCTTCCGCTTGTGGCTGTGTTTGTTGTGCCTCGGGAAGTTCTGCAACTTGTTGCACATCTTCTTCTGTGGCTTGCGGTTGTGCCTCAGGCACAAGACTAGGCTCCACATCAGTCGGGCGTTTGCCAAGAACAGGTGAAGGTAAATTCTCACCGCCCATTTCTCCTACCACAAGGCTGATTTGGTACCCTTGGGTATCGATCATCTTTTTTTCGGGAGCAGGCCAGTAAAGCACCGCTAAAAGAAGTAATGTATGCAATATAAGAGATAGAATAAAGCCCATATATGTCTACTATTGTTAAAAGTATAGAAATGTTTTGCGCTTAAAGAATCGTTACAAAATCAACTTTGCAAAGTTTTTTCTAAGTGAACATCCCGATTAGTTTTCTGTATTTGTATTGGCTGTATCAGTAGCTTGTGTGCCGTTATTTTCGGTACTGCTTTCATTACTTAAGCCATTTTGTTCCAAAAGGTCATTGGCGTCAATATTGGAAGGGGTGGCCACAATGCCTAAATCGGCAATACCTGCGGCTTTAATTCTTCCCATAATATCGACCACAACCCCATAAGGTACACTACTGTCTGCCTGCAAAAAAAGCGCTCTTTGTTGTTCGGTTACCAGAAGTTTAATTCTTGTTTCGAGCTCATCCAACGTGATTTCGTAGTTATCAAGAAACATTCTGCCATCTTTTTGAAGGCTAAGCACAAGGTGTTCCGAATCGCTTGGTAAAACTTGCACTTCCTTTGTTTGGGGCAAGTCAATTTCTATGCCTTGATCGAGCATAGGCGCGGTAACCATAAATATAATAAGTAAAACAAGCATAACATCAACAAAGGGTGTTACGTTTATTTCTGAAGCATATTTTGAATTTTTAAGGGATGTTCCCATGGAAAATTCCTTTTTTGGCAAGAGCCAAGCTTATTTTTTACCGTGTAATTCTCTTTGCACTCTATTGAGGAAAGTTCCTGCAAAGTCTACCAGCAAGGTTTCAATTTTACTGATTCTGCTCAGAAAAAGGTTGAAAGCCATAGATGCGGGAATAGCTACGCCAAGACCGAGGGCTGTTGCGATAAGAGCTTCTGAAATACCGGGGGCAACGGTCGCAAGGGAGGCGGATTTCATAAGTCCGATGGATTGGAAGGAAGACATAATCCCCCAAACTGTTCCAAAAAGTCCTATAAAAGGGGCGGCGTTGGCACTGGTTGCCAAAATGGCAATACTTGCGTTTAAACGGTTGGTTTCATTGTTGACACCTTGGTGTAGTGAACGGCGCACGTTGTCCACAATAATATCTGTGGTAACGAGAGCTTCTTTAGTACGGTTAAATTCACTGACACCGTACTGTGCCACTGCGTATAAAGGGGAACGAACGTCATTACCGAGGTACTGCACGGCATCGCGTAAGCTATTAGCTTGTTCAAACTCTTTAAGTCCGTGCAAAGCTTTCTTTTGGGCTCTCAATAAACCAAAATATTTTGCAAAAATAACGGCCCAACTATAAACAGACATAAAACACAATAAAGCCATAATACCCTTTACAACCAAGCCTGCATTGGTGATAAGGTGAAGTATACTCAAATCCATGACATCTCCCGATATACACATTCTGATTTTTTCTTTCTTAAATACACTTTACAAAGCAAACATGTCAAGCAATGTTCCGCCGATTTAAACATTCTTGCTAAAGTATGCCTTTATATCGGTCCCATTTTTGTCGGAAAGAAATTTTACAAAAGCGTTCTCTTTACAAGTTTTCATAAATCTCTTATATAAAGATAACGAATACAACAAGCATATTCTTGAACGTTTGTTGTGTATATCAGATA
>CAYJHY010000385.1:0-2146 GCA_964369875.1 uncultured Mailhella sp. | reverse complement strand
GTTAAAGCCAATAAATATGAAAGAATACGCAAAGAGCCTCCCCACGGCTCCGGCTTTTCTTGCGACATCCCCCCAGCAGCTTCATCTGCCTATGCCTTTTCAACCGAACTTTGTGCAAAACAAGTTCAAACATTCCTTCAATGAATTTGTTATAGGCGCTTCCAATAAACTGGCTTTTGCCGCCGCTGAGTCTATGCTCAGCGACAACAGCCCCGCAGAAATGCTCTTTTTGTCTTCTCAAGCCGGACTCGGTAAAACCCATCTTATCCAGTCTGTAGGCAATGCCCTTTCTGTGCAAGCAAACAGTCAAAATACCCGTGTGGCCTATCTTTCTGCCGAGCAATTTACCTCACAATTTGTTAAAGCTTCACAACTCAGACAATTATCTGATTTTAAAGATTATTTTAGAAACGTAGACATTTTGCTTTTGGAAGATGTGCACTTTTTGCAAGGCAAAGAAAAAACACAAGAAGAACTTTTGGCTACCATCAAAGCCCTTCACGGAAAAGGTGGCAAGGTTGTTCTCACGTCTTCTTTTCTTCCCAAAGAAATCACAGGCATTGATTCTCAGTTGATTTCTCATTTCCACACAGGCTTTTTAGCGAGTATCGAAAAGCCCGATATGGAAACACGCTTGCACATCCTCATGGATAAAGCTCGTAAACAATCTTTCAGCCTTCCTGAAAATATCGCGCAGATGATGGCAAGCCACATCACTGCCGATGTTCGTGTTTTGGAAGGTTGCTTGCAAAGTCTCTATTTGCGTTCACAGCTTCTTAACCGTCCCATCACCGAGGAAATGGCTCT
Organism: uncultured Mailhella sp.; assembly: GCA_964369875.1. GTDB lineage: Bacteria > Desulfobacterota > Desulfovibrionia > Desulfovibrionales > Desulfovibrionaceae > Taurinivorans. The sequence continues at coordinate 1,339 of CAYJHY010000385.1, read as the reverse complement.
TGAAGTCATCGGAACCGTGGCCGACACCCATCCACAAATGGATCTAGCCACCGTTGTTCGACTTGTTTGCAAAAGTTTCAACCTTACAAAACAAGAACTGCAATCCGCATCACGTAGAAGTGAGCTTGTTCTTGCTCGTAATACCGCATTTTATCTTTTAAGAAAACACACCGACATGACCCTCGAACAAATCGGCACAGGTTTCAAGCGTCGCCACTCCACAGTCACCAAAGGGATTTCTACCCTCGAAAGAGAAATGAGCCGCGAAAGCTCCGTGGGAAGACAAATAAGCTACGCTATTAAACAAATCGAACGTCAATGTTTAAGATAAGATTTTTTTGGAAGAATTAGTTTTCTTGAGGGGGAAACCCCATTTTTTTCAAAAAATGAGGTTTCCCCCTCAAACTCCCCCTTCCTGAAAAAACTTAATAAATTCAATTGGCACGCTCTCAAGGGCTACCACAATCCCCTAGATATTTCATCACGTTAAAAGATATTTTAATATAAAAAAATCCATATGGTACATTTCATATGGATTTTTAGCTTAAAGAACCATTCTATATAGTAAGAAAGCTCAACTATAAGCAATTAACGATTTAATATTAAAGTTTTTTTGGGATAAGGGGGAGGGTTTGGGAGGGGGAAAACTCCATTTTTTTCAAAAAATGGGTTTTCCCTCTCCCAAAAAATAAAATAAAAAAAACAAAAAAATCTTACGCTCTTAAATAAAGACCTTTTTCCAAACCTTCGATGGGTTCTTCAAGATGAAGAAGGCCGAACATTCCGGGATGTAAAACATCAACGTCGAGTCCTTGGTGACTTGTAAAGCGATAGCTTCCTTCTTTAATGAGGGGTCTTTTCATTCCCGGCATAAGAACGGAGGTGTCTTTTTCTTTTTTCCAAGTGCTACGAACGGTAACTTCCCATGTATTTTTTTGTATTTCATTCCCCAAGAATGCTACAATAGGGCGCAGTTTATAATTGTCCGGAACCTTTTCTTCGATGCGATCGGGATAGAAAAAGCCTGTAGAAAGCGGGCGTAGGGGTCTTGAACCTGTGTTATACAATTCTTCCATAAAATCTTGAGGCTCAAACTCACGATCAAAGTTTTTTTGCTTGGGTGTGAGCCCATTTTTCATGGCGTAGTAATCTATGGCGGTGCGGTACACATCAGTAACCTGTGCCACATAAGAGGCGCTTTTGGTGCGTCCTTCCAGTTTCAGTGAAGCGGGATTAATTTTAATCAGTTCATCCATATGGCGCACCAAACAGAGGTCGGAAGGGGCAAAAATTGCACTGAACTGCTCATCCTGCTCTATATGCCAACAGTCATCGCCAC
>CAYJHY010000384.1:0-2147 GCA_964369875.1 uncultured Mailhella sp. | reverse complement strand
TTTGCTATAAAGGTTTTTATTTATAGCAGGTTACAATGATTTTCAGCATCGACTACTTAAACTAGGTTCACGCCTCCCCCCTTACTGTTCCTGAAAAACAAATAGTTATATCTAAATCATAAAAAAAGGGAAAATGCGCAATTTTCCCTTTTTTTATAGATATTGTATAATCTGACAGCGTCGTACGTGATTATTTGATTTCTTTTTCTACATAAACCCTGCGTGGTTGTTTCAAAATATCTTTAGGGTTGCGGGGCGTTAAAATTGTAATAACCGCATTGTTTTGTTTTTCAATGGCAAACATCATGGCCGTTTTGCCATTCACATCACCCGCTTGGGTGTCTATGTCAAATTCAAGTAAAAGCTCGCAAAGATTGGCGTCTCCTTTGATGGCAGTAAGCATAAGTGGCGTTGTGCCGTTAGTATCGGGGATATTGGGGTTTGCGCCGCCGTCAAGCAAGGTTGCAACAAGCGGAAGATTTTCTTGGTTGATAGCAAGCCACACAGCTGTTTTACCTTGTTTATTTCTTTGGTTTAGGTTGATTTTATGGTTCATAAGAACGCGCACAATTTCACTTTGTCCGCTCATAACCGCAACCATTAATCCATTGTTGCCATCCTGATCGAGCATATCGACTTTTGCACCCTGTTCTAAATATGTATTAAGGTGAGTGACTTCACCCACTTTGCATGCATTAAAAAAGTTTGCAGTGCTTAGTTTTGGAATCATATCTTCTTGATTATTTGCTTCACCTTGTGGTTGCACAGGTGTAGGGATAGGCGCAAGGGGTGTTCCTTTTTCATCGCCCGGAGCTATGGCAGGATGTTCATTGCCTACAAGGGGCATATCCATAACATTACCGTTAGGATTTGTAACAGGATGTTCATTATTCACAAGAGGTAAAGTTTGGATTTGATGATTGGTAGCCGTAGTATCAGGTTGGAGCGTAGACTTTACATCATCATATGTTTTTTTAGGCTGAACATAGGGATATTCTTTATACTTATTGGCTTCTTGAGAAGTGCTAGCATCCATAGCGTAAAGAGGGCTTGCAATAAGAGCCAAGACACCTGAAAGAAAAATAATTTTTTTTGACATACGTTCCTCGTAGATATGGTATAGAGTAATGAACTCGTTGTGAAATTATATACAATTAAAACAACATGCGCAAGAAGCATGTCTTTTGGGGAGAAGAATTTTTGGGATAAGATTTGTTTGGGGAAAATTTTTAAAAAAAAATTTTCTCCAACCCCCCTTCAAAAAACTTTAAATTAAACTTCTGAAAAATAAAGATGGTTGTTTTAATTTTTACTGATTCCGTAATTCAGTTGATGGTTCTAAGTCTTTTTGATTTTCAGGAAGGGAGAATAAAAGAGAAAATCTCAAGTATTCATTTCTCAATAAAAAGTGTTTTAAATCAAAAAGCAGTGTTTCAAAAAATGAAAACACTGCTTTTTGATCGAAAATAGAATAGGTTAGCGCGAAACAAAAAGATCCTTACCGGACAACATGTCAGAAATCATAGCTTTTGCGGTACGCAAGCTGTTAGTGGTATAAGTTCCATTACTGACTTGTTCTTTTAACTTAGCAACTTTATCGCTACGGGTATCTGGACTGCTCATGGCTGTAGAGTATGCTTGAGTGCGTAGTTTTGCGTTATCGGAAAGAGACACAGTGTCATTCTTAACAACCTGTGCTTGCCTATTACCTTGATTCTTTTGAGCTTGATCCGTTTTCTTTGCAGAGTCCATGGTGTCTATGGCATTTTGTCTATAGGGATCAACTCCATTATTTTTGATTATCATAAATGCCTCCGTAACAAAAAGTCATCAGATTTACAGATGAGACCTTTTGTTCGAGCTGGCGCTTAGTATCGAACATCTAGTCTCTATATTTTGTTTATCGTCTTTCTATTGCATATCTTTAGGGTGAATGAAAAAAAAATGGTTTCTAGAATTACTTATGGGGTTATAGATTAAAATTTTAGAAATAGTAAAATTTAGCAGTTGTTTTAATTATATGTTTTCCTGTAAAAACCACGATGTTAGTTTTTATGTAAGCGGATTTCATATGATTATTAATTCATTTGCAGGCTTTGTGAACAAAAAATAACTTGCGTAATATTAAAGTTTTTTGAGGAAAGGGG
>CAYJHY010000383.1:0-2150 GCA_964369875.1 uncultured Mailhella sp. | reverse complement strand
CGTGCTTTTGAAAAATATACTTACAAAACCGCCACAAGCCCGATAACTGCATCATCCGAAAAAATTTTATCCTCACGTACTTAAGTACGCTGTGGGAAAATTTCCTCGGCTTCTTTGTTCTCGAACTTGTGGCGTATTTTATAAATATTTCTTCAAACCTAACCACGCGCGGGCGTAGGCAATTGCATCTTAAGTAGAGACTTTCGCGCGTACTTTAAAGGAAGGGTATCAATTTTCTTTTGGGGTAAATTGTACGTATCCTGTTGGGAATACACCCACTTTTCTTTCAAAAACATACAGGCGAGGCACAACTATAAGAGATTGAATTTCAGCTAAAAATACATATAATCTTATGCCATAAAATAACCTCCTTTGCGAATTTGTTTGCAGAGGGGGTTTTGTTTTTGGGAATTTGTATGGATTAAAAATGTGGAATTGGGGGAGGCTTTTGTGCGTATTTTATAGCATCTTTCTTTAATTATTCGGTTTTATTAATTCAGTACAGATTTTGTTAAAATCCTAAATGTATAAATATTAAAGTTTTTTGAAGGGGGTTTGGGGGAATAATTTTTTACAAAAAATTTTCCCCCAAAAAACTCAAACTTAAAGCAAAATACTTTAAAGGAAGTCTATCAATACTTTTTAAATAAGTCTAAAGCCTTTTTGATCTCTTCTACATCAATCCCCGAATAGGCGAGGCGAACAAAGAAGCGTTTGTCTATTTTTTCTTGCTCTGAGCTTTTACCGAAGTGCTCACGGGTACAAAGGGAGATACCTGTTTTAATCAGAAGGTCTTCGGAGAAAAGGGTATAATCCTCAAAACCTTTTCTTTGCATTAGTCCTGTGACTTCGGGGAAGAGATAGAAAGCGCTTTTGGGAAGGGGGCAGTTAATCCCGTCGATGTCGTTAAGCATGGCAACGGCAACGTCTCTTCTTTCTTTGAGGCTTTGAAGAATTTTTTGGCATTCTTCGTTCGCTTCATTTTTTTGGGTGAGGGCGGCCAGCGCACCGTATTGGGAGAAATGAGATGTACAAGACTCGATATTGACGTTGAGACGTGCCATTTTATCCACATATTCGCTGGGGCATACCATGGCGCCCACACGCCAACCCGTCATGGCGAATTTTTTAGAGAATGTATACAACATCACGCAGTGTTTTTCCATGTCGGGAAGACTGAGAATGGAAGAAGATTTTCCGTCGTAACGAATATCAAAATAGGCTTCGTCAATGAGTGCCATTAAGTTGTGCTTGCGGATAAGCTCGGCTAGCTTCTCCCTTTGTTCTTTGGTGCATTCTGCACCGGTGGGGTTGTGGAAATCATTGATAATAATAAGTTTTGTCTTGGGAGTGATGCTTTTTTCGAGCATATCCATATTGATTTCATAACCATTTTCACCGACGCTATAGCCATAAGGTACGGCAACCCCTCCTAAAAATTCGATTTGTGATTCATAGATAGGAAAACCGGGGTTTGGAAAAAGTACTTCGTCGCCCTCATTCATAAAAGAGAGCAAAAACTTTGCGATAACGGGCTTTCCGCCGTTCTGTACCAAGATATTTTCAGCGGTGTAGGCAGTGTTTCTGGCGCTGTTTATTTCTTCTGCAAGGGCTTCACGCAGAGGCATAATACCCGCACCGGGGCAATAGCCTGTTTTGCCGTCTCTAAGGGCTGTTATCATGGCTTCGCTGACAAACTCGGGGGTTTTATAATTGAGATCGCCAAGGTGAAAGGGGTAGACTTTATGCCCATCCGCCATGTGTTTCGCGGCTCTTGCGGCCACGGCAAAGGCATTTTCTGTACCCAGATCCATCATTCTTTTTGCCATGCTCATAGTGCTGTCCTTTTTTATGATTTTAAATTTTGTATCATTTATTTTATCGGGGATTTACTTTCCAAAAACAAGTCATTCCAATTCTCGCTTATGCTCGAATCATATGTTTAGAACGTTTTTCGATTATCTTTTTTAGAAATGCTCTAAAACCCAAAGGCATGAGATTATAAAAAGCATACTTTTCTAAAACTTATCCTCTCACTATTAAAGTTTTTTGAGGAAAGGGGGAGGGTTTTCCCCCTCCCAAGAATAAATACGTAAAGATTTCTTTTCCAAAATTGTAAAAACCGATATTATTTGACCGAGTTCGTTAAT
>CAYJHY010000382.1:0-2154 GCA_964369875.1 uncultured Mailhella sp. | reverse complement strand
CACACTTACTAGAAAGGGTTGACGCAAAGAGCAAAGCATTTTATAACTGGATGTTGGTGCTTATGAAAAAACACCATTCTGTAAATCGGGAGTATATAAGAATATGGCAAATATGACAGTATTTGGCGGCCAATGGGGCGACGAAGGAAAAGGAAAAATTGTTGATTTATTAAGTTCTGAAGTTGACTTGATTGTTCGCTATCAAGGTGGCAATAACGCAGGACATACTGTTATTGTTAATGGTGAAAAATACGTTTTACATATCATCCCTTCCGGAATTCTACATCCCGGTAAAATGTGTGTGATTGGCAATGGCGTAGTGCTTGACGCAGAAGTATTTTTAAAGGAATTGGAAGCCCTTGAAACAAAAGGCATCGATATTTCCCCAAGCAGACTTGCCATCAGCCCCAAAACACACCTCATTATGCCTTACCACAGGCTTATTGACGCATCCAGAGAAAATTTACATAACCCCGAAACCAAAATCGGCACCACCGGTCGTGGTATCGGTCCTTGCTACGAAGACAAAATGGCTCGTACAGGTATCCGTATTGGTGATCTTGCTGAGCCTGAGCTTCTCAAAGCTAAAATTGAACTTGCTTTGCGTGAAAAAAATGCACTTTTCACCAATCTCTATAAAGTCGAAACCATGACTGTAGACAGCGTTTACGAAACCATCATGGCCATCGCACCTAAAATTTTACCTTATGTGAAAGATGTTACTTCCTTGCTTCTTGATTCCTTTGCCAAAGGACAAGTGGCTCTTTTTGAAGGTGCTCAAGGCGCTCTTCTTGACATCGATCATGGAACCTATCCCTTTGTTACCTCGTCTAACACAATCAGCGGTAACGCAGGTGTCGGCACAGGTGTTGCCCCCTCTACCATCACGAAGAATATTGCCATCGTAAAAGCCTATACCACCCGTGTCGGTGCAGGCCCCTTCCCCACAGAGCTTGGTGACGCAACAGGTGAATATTTACAAACCAAAGGTGGAGAATTTGGCGCAACTACAGGCAGAACACGCCGTTGCGGATGGTTTGATGCCGCCGTTATGCGCGAATCTTGTCGCCTTTGTGCTCCTACAAGCATCGCTTTGACTAAGCTCGATGTACTTGGCGGACTCGACGAAATTAAACTTTGCGTAGCCTATGACTTCAACGGTGAAACCATTCCTTTCCCTCCTCAAGTCAGCAACAGCCTTGCAAAAGTAAAACCCATTTATGAAAGCATGCCCGGTTGGCAAGAAGATATTTCTAACTGCGTTACATGGGAAGACTTACCGCAAAACGCCCGTAACTATGTGGAAAAAATAGAAGAACTTATTGGCGTAAAAGCCGAGTTTGTTTCCGTCGGTCCGGACAGGAATCAAACGATTAAAAGATAGTTCTTGATTTTTTGAGATTTTATTTTGAGGGGGAGGGGAAGAAAATTTTTGTAAAAGATTTTCTTCCCCTCCCCCTCAAGCTCCCCCACCCATCTTCAAAAAACTTTAATTTTATAGAGTTTTGGATATACAGAAAGTCGTTTATAAAAACAGATTTTTTTATGTGAGTTTGATATGTCCATAAGCAAAGCGGAAAACCAAGAGGCCATAAGTCCCGAAGAAGCCCTACAAGCTTTTGATTTAAGTACGAAAGCAGAATTTGATTCTTTTCGAAAAAAGCTAGCAAGCCTAAAAGGAAAAGAACCTCAGCTTTTACATATTGAGGGAGGAAGTATAGAAGAAAGAACTTCTTTTGCTTACTACTACGCCACCTTACATATGTGTGAAGAGCAAAAAAGTTTTGCGCAAAGTATCCACTTACCCAATGAAAGACATATTGAGGCCCCCATAGGTGCCCCCCTCGAATCCTTTGCAACTGAGCTTGAAAAACTCAGCGTGCCTTGTCTTCAGTGCCCAACCTGTGTACAAGTCGGTGCAAACATGCATGCGGATTTCTTCGTTTTTGACGGACGCGAATCAAGCATACAAGTTGATGACACAAGAAGCCTCAAAGCTCTTTTGGGTGAAGCACCACGCTTCGCCCCCAAACGGATTATTCTTGTTTTGGAAGCCCACGAGCTCACCACAGCCGCCGCAAATAGCCTACTTAAGCTCTTAGAAGACCCTAATAAGTACACACGCTTTCTTTTCACCATGCCCCAAAGAGAACG
>CAYJHY010000381.1:0-2164 GCA_964369875.1 uncultured Mailhella sp. | reverse complement strand
GCCTCTTCAAATTGCACATCAAGCACGGATTCATTACTGCTTTGATTAGAAGAAAACATAATATTATATCCCAATGAAGTAACAACAAACAACATCGCCAAAAATGCGGTAAGTTTAGTAAGCACGCCTCCGGCTCCTTGGCTACCAAAAACAGAACTGTTACCGCCACCACCAAAGATTACGCCCATTCCTTCGCGTCCGGCTTGTAACAATACAAGCATAATCAAAAATACACAGATGATAATATGAAGGACTAAAATAGCTGTTTGCACGAGAAACTCCTTATGGTTCGGAAACCTTTTTTATACAATAAAATATTTTGAATAGGTATTGGTGTAGTTAAATGTCAACGACACGCCAAATACTATGGAGTAAAGATGAAAAATTTGCAAGTAAAAATTGAAGGAAAAAATCACTTTTAATAAAAAAGAGTTCTTTCCTTCAAAAAAGAGGGTAAATATTTTTATCTAGTTAGGCGTTTATGATTTGAGCAAAAGAATCGGCTTTCAAGGAAGCACCGCCCACGAGAACACCGTCTACATTTTTCAAGGATAAAATTTCTCCGGCATTTTCACCTTTAACACTTCCGCCGTAGAGGATCTTTGTTTTTTCAGCGTCAATATTGGGGATGTTCTTCAAAAGGGATCTCACGATGGCGTGAGCATCCAAGATATCTTGATTATTAGCAGTTTTTCCTGTGCCGATGGCCCAAACAGGTTCATAGGCCACAACTAAACTGCATGAACAAATATTTTGTGGAATATTTAAAAGACCTTGTTCCAATTGTCTTTTGAGAACTTCTTCTAATTTTCCGCTTTCTCTTTCTTCAAGGGTTTCACCGATACACAAAATGGTTTTAAGCCCATTTTCCAAGGAAAAAGCAGTTTTTTGACCTACAAAGCCATCACTTTCACCGATAACATGTCTGCGTTCGGAGTGTCCTGTCAAAACCCAGTCTGCACCACAACTTTTAATCATGGAAGGTGAGATTTCTCCGGTAAAAGCGCCTTCTGTTGCAGGGTAGACATCTTGTGCACCAATGGCAAGCCCTTTTATGTTTTTCGCTTCCTCAGAAGCACATTCTAAAGCAATAAAGGGAGGGAAAATAACAACTTCGCGATTTTCAGGCGCTGCATTACCGAGAATGGCACCCAATTCATTTATCATAGATTTTGCTTCGCTACTATTTTTAAACATTTTCCAGTTTGCTGCGATTAATTGCATAAGAAACTCCTAATTTTCGATTCGTTGTATTTTTTTTATGCGCTATTATACCATAAAAATCAAGTAAATTCTTTGTTCGTCGCTTATTCCTATTTGTTTATTTTTGGAAGGGGGAAAACCCCTTTTGTGTAGAAAAGGGGTTTTCCCCCTCCCAACCCCTCCTCCTTTCCTCAAAAAACTTTAATAGTGGGGCGTTAAACCTAAAAAAGTATGATTTTGATTATATCATACTTTTAGGTTGACTGAGAATTTGTAGATCGTGTGAAAAATAATAGTAAGAGGTGTTTTAATGACTTTGCGAGGACAGTTGAACCAATACAACACCCAACAAAATAAATGCTATGCCAAGTATTGTCATCAAGGAAAGCTTTTGATTATAGATAAAATAGGCTAAAATAGATGTTCCTACAATGCCAAGACCTGACCATATGGCATATACCACACCGACAGGTAAAGTTCTGACAACAATGCTGACAAGATAAAAGGACGCGGCATAGCCAAGGAGCACTAAAACTGTAGGAACAAGACGCGTAAAGCCGTCGGTTAATTTCAAAGATGTCGTCGCACCAATCTCAATAATAATTGCCAAACACATTAAAGCATATACCATGTGTGTATTCCAAACCTAATGTTTTTTTTAATTCAGTGATTAAAAGAAAAAACTCTGCATAACAATCCAAGGAATTACTATAAGAATTTATAACTATAGCACCTTGCGTTAATGAAGAGTTAAATTCTAATTATTAAAGTTTTTTGAAGAAAGGGGGAGGGTTTGGGAGGGGGAAAACTCCCTTTTGTACACAAAAGGGGTTTTCCCCCTCCCAAGAATCAATAAAACAAAAAGCTTATCGTGTAAGTTTTCTAAACTTCATACGATGTGGTGTATCTGCGCCTTTACCAAGACGTTTTTTTCTGTCTTCTTCGTATTCGGTATAGTTAC
>CAYJHY010000380.1:0-2164 GCA_964369875.1 uncultured Mailhella sp. | reverse complement strand
AGGGGGAAACCTTGCTTTTGTTCACAAAAGCGTGGTTTCCCCCTCCCAATAAAATCAAACTAAAAACTAAAATCTAAAAACTAGATTCTTTCAAGAACTTTGTCGGTGATTTCGACAGTACCGAGAAGGGTTTTCCCTTCTTCCATGATATCGCCTGTGCGGAAACCGTCTTGTAGGGTTTTGCGAACGGCGTTTTCGATGCAAGCGGCTTCATCGGCAAGGCCAAAAGCGTGGAGAAGCATCATAGACACAGACAAAATGGTTGCCAAGGGGTTGGCTTTGTTTTGTCCTGCAATATCGGGGGCAGATCCGTGGATTGGCTCATAAAGACCGGGGTCGTTTGCGCCCAAGGAAGCGGAAGCGAGCATACCGATGGAACCTGTGATAACAGCGGCTTCGTCGGAAAGGATGTCACCGAAGAGGTTACCTGTCACAAGCACGTCGAATTGACTTGGGTCACGCACGAGTTGCATGGCGGCGTTGTCCACATACATGTGGGTAAGTTCTACTTCTGGGTATTCGGCAGAAACTTCAATCATGATTTCACGCCATACACGGCTTACCGCCAAAACGTTTGCTTTATCGACGGAGCAAACTTTTTTGTTTCTTTTCATAGCGGTTTGGAAAGCGATGTGGCCGATGCGTGCGATTTCTTCTTCGTCATATACCATGGTGTTGAAGCCGACTCTTTTGCCGTCACGCTCTTCGGTGCCTGCGGGCTGACCGAAATAAATTCCGCCTGTAAGCTCACGAACAACGATTAAATCAAGGCCTTTTTGTGCAGTATCGGGGCGAAGAAGGCAAGCGCCTGCAAGCTCGGGCATAAGGCGCGCGGGACGCAAGTTTGCAAAAAGACCAAGCTCTTTACGGATAGCAAGAAGACCGCGTTCAGGACGAATGGCGGGATCGATGGTATCCCATTTAGGGCCACCCACAGCACCGAGGATAACAGCGTCGGCTTTTTTACAAGCATCGATGGTTTCTTGAGGAAGAGGAAGACCTTTGGTATCGATGGCAACACCACCGATAAGGGCTTCTTCACGGCTGAATTCATGGCCAAATTTTTCTGCTACAGCGTCCAATACTCTGAGAGCTTGGGAAACGATTTCCGGACCGATGCCGTCACCGGGCATAACGCAAATGTGTTTTTTCATTTTAAAACCTTTATAATGTAGAATAATTATTTAATTTCTTTAAGTAATTCGTCAAGTTTTTGAACAAAAAGCATCAAATCTTTTTCATCGATATTCAAGGCAGGGAGCAAACGAAGCACGGTTCCTTGGGTAAGGTTAAGCACAAAGCCTGCTTCGATAAACTTGTCCCATACGGTTTTGGCTTGGTCGTCGGAACAACAAAGTTCTACTCCAATCATAAGACCGCAAGCACGAACTTCTTTCACCCAAGGGGACTCGAGAGCAAGCACTTGTGCTTTAAAGGAGTTGCCGAGTTCGGCGGCTCTTTCATCAAGCTTATCTCTTTTCATGATTTCAAGAACTTTAGCTCCGACTTTGGTTACCAAGGCACCGCCGCCATAGGTGGTTGCATGGCTTCCGGGCTCAAAACCTTTGCTGACTTCTGCGGTGCAGAGCATAGCGCCAAGGGGTAAACCGTTAGCAATGGCTTTAGCAGAGGTGAATACATCGGGTTGCAAATCGAAATGTTGATGAGCCCACCATTTACCGGTACGACAAAGACCGCTTTGCACTTCGTCTACCATAAACAAAATTTCTTTTTCTTTGCAAAGAGATTGTAAGGCTTCACAATATTCACGGCTAAGCGGGTTCACGCCGCCTTCACCTTGTACAACTTCAACGAGCACCGCTGCGGTTTTTTCATTGATAGCGGAACGCATGGCTTCGATATCGCCCCATGCAACTTGCACGAAACCGGGAGTTCTTGGGGCAAAGCCATCCATAAATTTTTCTTGCCCTGTGGCGGAAATGGTGGCTAAGGTTCTGCCGTGGAAAGCTTGGGTTAGGGTAATGATTTCAAAAGCATCTTTACCTTTTACTTTTTGCTGATAACGACGGGCGATTTTAATGGCGGCTTCGTTAGCCTCCGCACCTGAGTTGCAGAAAAACACTTTATCCATATGGCAAGTTTCAAGCAAAGCTTCTGCAAGTTCCAATTGCTCTTCTTGATAAAAAAGATTGCTGACGTGAAT
>CAYJHY010000379.1:0-2164 GCA_964369875.1 uncultured Mailhella sp. | reverse complement strand
TTTTTTTTCTGACTTGCCATTTCAAAATAAGTGGCTATTTCAGATATGTGCCTTCGGGCGATAAACTTCTATTTGGAGGCTTTATGCTTACCTCTATTGCTTATGCTGCGGCCGGCGCTCCTGCCGGTGGCACTGGTGGCCCTATGGATATGGTCGCATCATTCTTGCCACTTGTTCTTATGTTTGCTGTGTTTTATTTCTTGTTGATTCGTCCCCAACAAAAGAAAGCCAAAGCTCATAAAGAAATGCTCGGAAAATTGCAAAAAGGCGATTACGTACTTACCACAGGCGGTCTTCTTGGTCGTGTTGTGGAAGTTCAAGGTGAAATTTTCACTGTTGACCTTGGTGATTCCAAAGTCCGTATTCCTCGCTCTTACATTGCCGGAACGTACGATCCAAAAGAATTGGACGGCGTTGCAAAAACCGAAGCGAAATAAACTCCTGTATAAAGTTCCCCAATGCTAAATTATTAGGATGGGGAACTTTATCTTTTTTAATTCCCCATATAATTAAAACCCCACGTCAATCTAATATATTTATTTTTATTTTTTTTGGGGGAAATGATTTCTCCCAAACCCTCTCATCGATTTTTTTTACGTGCTTTTGCAAGTAAAAAGGAAATAGATGGGGTTTCCAAAGGGAATTATTCCCTTTGGTGGGGAGTTTGAGGGGGGAAACCTCTCAAATTAGATTCACGTGATAAAAACCCTATCCCTATAGATATTTTAGGAATTTGTTATGAAATCTGCCTCTTTGCGTTTTATTGTGGCACTTATGATTTTTTTTGCGGGCGCAGTTTATGCTTTGCCCAATCTTCCCCTTATCGGGAATAGTTTTTTGTCTTCCGTGCTTCCCACCGCCAGAATTAATTTAGGGCTTGACCTTAAAGGGGGCATGAACTTAACCCTTGGGGTTGACGTGCAAAAAAGCGTTGAAACCAACCTTGGAGAAATGGGGCAAAGTATCAGGGAACAACTCTCAGAAGAAGGTTTTTCTGTCTTGCGTCCTCGCCTGAATGCTGAGGGAAGTTTGGAAATTATTGTTTCTAAAAACGAACAAGCTGAGGGTGTTAAAGGATTTTTTAGCCAGTACTACACAAATCTTGTGATGCTTGAAGAAAAACCCTATCAATCAGGCGCCAACGGGATTGTGTTGACATATACCTTCACAGACGCCGCCAAGCTTGAACTTGAAGACTTTACTTTGGAACAAGTGGTTCGCACTATCCGTAACAGAATTGACCAATTTGGCGTGGCTGAACCGGATATCCGTAAACAATCAGGCAATCAAATCCAAGTCCAGCTCCCCGGTCTTACCGATCCCGAAAGAGCCATCAGCGTTATCGGCCAAACCGCCCACTTGGAATTCCATTTGGTGCGTGACGATATAAGCTCCGATACTTTGGTGCTTCCTCTTGGAACAGCCCATTATCCCTATGTGGAAGACGCAGGACAAAGCTCCATTATTTTGGACAGTGAAACTTTGATGACAGGCAGTGATATTTCCAATGCCCGCCCAACCTTCGATGAAAACGGCCGTTCTCAAGTGTCCATCAGCTTCAATCCTAAAGGTGCGGTAACCTTTGAACGTATCACAGGGGAAAACGTTAAAAGACGTATGGCCATTGTGCTTGACGGTAAGGTCTACAGCGCCCCCACCATCCAACAACAAATTTCAGGCGGTCAAGCGGTAATCAACGGTGATTTCACTGTGGATGAAGCCAACGACCTCGCCATTATTTTGCGTGCCGGATCCTTGCCGGCTCCCGTGTCTATCTTAGAAGAACGCACCGTCGGCCCATCTCTCGGTCAGGCTTCCATCAATAGCGGTATGCTTGCCGCCATGATCGGTGCTTTAGCCGTGCTTGTGGCCATGCCTCTTTTCTACGGCACAGCAGGGATTATCGCAGATTTTCTTTTGTGTGGCACTATGCTTCTGCTCTTTGCGGGGCTTTCCGCTTTTGGCGCAACCCTCACTCTCCCCGGTATCGCAGGGGTTGTGCTCACTATCGGTATGGCCGTTGACGCCAACGTGCTTATTTTTGAGCGTATACGTGAAGAATTGCAAAAAGGGCTGAGTTTTGTGGAGGCTACCAAAGCAGGTTTCGACCGTGCCACCATTTCCATTGTGGACTCAAACCTTACCACGGTTATCGCCGCCATCG
>CAYJHY010000378.1:0-2171 GCA_964369875.1 uncultured Mailhella sp. | reverse complement strand
ATCGTTTGTATCATCGCCAGCATCCTCGGTAAACAAAGCACCATGAGCGCCTACGGCGTCAACGCCGAAATCTGGTCCATTGCCATCGGTATGCTTATCGCCAACACTGTCGGCACTCCTAAATGGGTGCTTAACGGCGTTCAAGTAGAATATTACATCAAAACAGGTCTTGTGCTCCTCGGTGCGGAAGTTCTCTTCCACAAAATCGTAGCCATCGGTCTTCCCGGTATCTTTATTGCTTGGATTGTAACCCCTGTTGTATTGATTACTACCTATATTTTCGGTCAAAAAGTTCTTAAAATCGAATCAAAAACCATGAACATGGTTATTTCTGCCGACATGTCTGTGTGTGGTACTTCTGCCGCTATCGCAACCGCCGCCGCCTGTCGTGCCAAAAAAGAAGAACTTACCCTTTCTATCGGTATTTCTCTTACCTTTACCGCGATCATGATGATTGTGTTGCCCGTTATCATTAAAGCCCTTGGCCTTGATGAAGTTGTGGGTGGTGCATGGATTGGTGGTACTATTGACGCCACCGGTGCGGTTGCCGCTGCCGGCGCGTTCTTAGGACCCACAGCTATGCAAGTTGCCGCTACCATTAAAATGATTCAGAACGTACTTATCGGTGTAACCGCCTTTGGTGTGGCTATTTACTGGTGTACAAAAGTTGATTGTATCGAAGGACAAAAAGTCGGTCCTATCGAAATTTGGCACAGATTCCCCAAATTCGTTATCGGCTTCCTTTTTGCATCTATACTTTTCTCCGTTATGAGTGCAGACTTAGGCTCCGACCTTGGCTACAGCATGGTTGATAAAGGTATCTTGTCTGTTACTAAAGGCTTCCGTGGCTGGTTCTTTGCTCTTTCTTTTGTATCCATCGGTTTGGCTACAAACTTCAGAGACTTCGCGCCTTACTTCAAAGGTGGCAAGCCCGTTATCCTTTATGTATGCGGTCAAAGCTTCAACTTGTTGCTCACACTCGCCATGGCATATATTATGTTCCATGTGGTATTCCCAGACGTTACCGCCGGCCTTCTCCAGTAAGGTAAAATGGTAATGTAAATGAAAAAGAGCTTGGTTTTTGCCAAGCTCTTTTTTTTGATTTTTTGGGGGAGATTTTTTGGGGGAAATGATTTCCCCCAAACCCCCTCAAAACGCAAACGCTAAAAAACTTTGTTTTTTTAGCGTTTGCGTCCTTGGGCTTTGAGTTCTATGTTGGCCTGAATGTAAAATATAGCAGAACTACTTCGGAGCATTTACAAGAACTATTTTCTATTGAAAACGCTCTGAGATATAAAAAAAGAGCTTGGTTTTTACCAAACTCTTTTTTTGTAATGTATATGTATTTTAAAGAAAGGGTGTGTTTCTTCAAAAAAATATAAGATTTATTGGAAGCCGGGAATTTCCACGGTGTGGAAAGAATCGCTTTGTCCGCTGGCTTTGGGACAGGCTTCTTGTAAGAAGCAAATATCACAGGCGCCACGGAAAGGCATGGAAGTAAGTACGCTAAAACGGCGTTCTAAAGTAGGTTCATTCTCTTTATAAGGGATACCCTCTTTAGCGAGCGCTTCTTCAAGTTCGTCATTCGGAGTTGGGCAAGGCGCACATCCTGCATCTTCCACTTCTGGCATAACTTGGTAAAGAGCGTTCATAATAAGGCTTTGACCTACACAGTTGAGGCGAAAACCCATTTCTCCATCATTATCCCATACGGAATCAACTTCTTCTTCCACAGCTTCATTCAACCAAACTGCGATATAATCACCCTTGGCTGTCTTTAAAGTTAATACATTAAGTTCTTTGGAAAAACGCTCAAAAGCTTTTACCATATCTTCTAAAACTTGACCGCCCAATCTTTTTTCTTGCATAAGAGCCATGATTGCTTCTATGTCAAAAGAAGGCTGAACTGTCAGACTTTCTTTTGTATAATCTGCCATTTTTTTCCCCATCTATAGTATTTTACCTTGACATTATTTTTGTCAATGTTTTCAAATTACCTATTAAAGGTAAAAAACTATACCGCCACAAAGTCGAGCTGTCAAATCATCTTTAAGGGACTTGAGTTCTTTTTTTTAGGGTAGGGATTTTTGAGGGAAAATAAAAAACTTTAATATTAAATAAGAGCTTAATATTAAAGTTTTTTGTGGAGAGGGGGGAGGGTTTGGGAGGGG
>CAYJHY010000377.1:0-2173 GCA_964369875.1 uncultured Mailhella sp. | reverse complement strand
TTTGATACGTTAATGAATGAGGAAGGCGGTGATATTTATGTGTCAGATGGTGAAAAAACTATCGGCATGTTTATTGATGGTTCGGGAGGATCTATTGTAAATAACGGTAAAATCAGTGCTTTTTTACATAATGGCCCGGCAGGAACCAGTCCTACTTATGCGGATGCCTACGGCATGCATGCAGAAATAGAACTTGGCGAAGTGTATTTACTTAATTTTAAAACTATTAATGTGGAGAAAGAGTGGTCTGCAACAAGTCAAAATAGTCATGTATATGGCATGTCAGCTGTGAATAAGGGCTCAGATCATTTCAAAGTATTGGCTAATGCAGGAACCATAAAGGTTTCAGGTGTTAATGGCAATTACGGTATGTATTCTTCAGCATTGCCTTCTTCAGTATCTCCTTTTTCAACATTTGCCGGCGATACCACAATGGTAAATACAGGCTTTATTGAAGTCAGAGGTGATAGTAATTCTTATGCTATGTTTGCTACAAGCGCAACCGCTACTTCTATTGTAACCAATACCCTTAGTAACGGAGGAAACATTATAGCGTATGCAGACCGGAATGCCTTTGGGATGCAAGCCTATGGATATGGTGAAAATATTTTAAGTAATACAGATAAAGGTACAATCAGAGCTGAAGGATATAGCCATGTAAGAGGGATGTCTGCCATGGGTGACGGTGTTAATTCTGTTACGAACCAAGGTGAGATTAATGTCACAGGTTGGGGGGACGGTTCTAGCTACATATATGGGATGTACCTCGAAGGAGACGCTGAAAATACTGCTGTTCAAGAAGCATGGTCACACATTAATGTTGAAGGTGTCGATCAAAGCTATGGGATATATGTAAAGGGCAGTAAGAGTAATACGGTTTTAAATGATGGTAATATTTTTAGTGCATCAGATAGAATGACTGCAATCTCTGTTGAGGATGGCACAAAAAATACTATAAAGAATACAGGATCGTTGCGTTTGGACGGCGATGGAAGTATGGGTATGTTTATTGATAATACCGGCAACTTACGAGGTGAAGGTATTATCGAAAACTCAGGCGACATACAACTTGGCTCCTATGGAACCGCCATATCGGCTCAAAATTTTCAAAATATACAAGTGAACAACAAGGGCGGTTTTATTTCTGTTCTTGATTACGATGACCAAAGACCGCAAGGCACGTCTGCCTCTCATGGCATATATCTTGATAGTCAAGTAGGATCGGCAAATATTACCAACACAAGTACAGGTAGTATCACCGTTGTGTCTTATTCCGATCCGGCCTATGGTATTTATGCTGATGTCAATGCATTGTATATTGACAATAAAGGAATTATTCAAGCAAATTCCTATAATTCTGACAGCTATGAATTATATGTTGCAGGCAGAACAAATGCTACTGTAAAAGATTGGCAAACACGTATGGTTATACCAAAAGAAGAAGGGCAAGTGGGGCAACGATACGTTTTTGGCGGTGATCAAGGGGCAAGCATTTATTTTGATAACGGAACTTTTATTCCCAGAGTTGATTCTTCATCAAAATTTGAATACAAAAAACAATATGCCATTGCCGATTTGATTGACGTGGGTATTGATTCGGCAGGAGCCGGTTCAGGGTTGGCAATCAGTGGGGCTTTTGGCTCTGTTAACACCAAGCACCCCCACCTTAGAGCTACTTTGCATGGCGGAACACAAGATATTATGCAACAAAGTGTGTCTGTTTCTCCCTATATTAGGAGTAAAAACAACCCCCTTTCTATTCAATCGATAGAATCTGTCAATCGAATATTAACAGCTGTGGGTAGTTCCGCAATTTCTTTGCAAGAGGGAAGAAGTAAGTCATCGAGATTCGTAGGGGTCGGAGCAGGCTCTGACTATGTGGATATGGTAGATACTAAAACAGGCGAAAAGCGTTGGCATGCATTCTTTAATCCCTTGGGTAATTATACCAATAACAGCGAATATGATTATCATGGTTATAACGCCGGCGTTTCAGGTGGTTTGACTTACGCTTTTAATGATTCTTTTTCTTTTGGTTCACACTTCCTTATAACCAACGGTAAAAGCGATATGAATACATTCGATATGGAAACCGAAAGTTTTTCAGCGGCTCTTGGCTTGCATGCCACCTATAACATTACCCCCGAATGGTATACCAGAGCTCAAGTTATGG
>CAYJHY010000376.1:0-2173 GCA_964369875.1 uncultured Mailhella sp. | reverse complement strand
AATAATTTTATATAGAATAAAGGGTTATTATGGATACTTTACACGTGGTTTTTTCTGAAACGCAAATTCAAGAACGAGTTAAAGAACTTGGTTTGGAAATTACCGAAACATATAAAGGGGAGCCTGTTGTAGTTATTTGCGTGCTCAAAGGTGCCTTTATGTTTTTTTCTGACCTTGTAAAGACTATTGACTGTCCACTTATACTTGATTTTGTGCGTGTGGCAAGTTACGGTAGCGGTTCTGAAAGTTCAAAGCATATTTCTTTTTCAAAAGATATTGAAGTCAGTATCGAAGGAAAGCATGTGCTTATCGTGGAAGATATTATCGACACGGGAAACACCATGGAATTTTTACTCCATCAAATGGACGCTCGTGGTGCCAAAAGCATTAAGGTTGCCGCCCTTATTAACAAAAGTGAACGCAGAGAATTAGCTATAGATGTTGATTTTATCGGCTTTAATCTTCCTTCCGGCTTTATTGTCGGTTATGGTCTTGATTATGCCGAAAAATATCGCGAACTTCCGGCCATTTATGAAGTTCATTTGTCCTAATATATTGTAATGTTAATTTTATCGGGAGTTTAGATGTTAGTCACTTGTCCTCGCTGCGAAAGTATATTCAAATTACCTGACAATGATAATCTTCAACAGAAAATGCGTTGTACTATCTGTAGCAATGTTTTTGCGCTTGGGGAAGCTGCCTCTATCCCCGATGAAACTCTCATGCCCGATCCGGAACCTATAGCTTTTAATAACCTCAATTCTGTGTTTTCCACCGGTGAAGACAAAGAAGAAAAGAAAAAAAGCTGGGTTATGCGCATTATATTGATTCTTCTTTTTCTTTCCTTGGCCGTGGGTGGATTTTTAATGAAATTCACCACCGTGCTCGACCCTATCAAGGGCATCCTCACAAGGGATAACCTTGTGGTGGAAGAGCAAGTAAAAACCATCGATGACTTGGAAGACAGAATCAAATCCCTTGCTCTGAATAATGTCCGTCAATTCGTGGTGCCCAATTCCGAAAACGATAAATTTGAAAAACTTACCGTTATCGAAGGTATTGTGGTCAACCAATTTGACAGTCCAAGAAGTTTTATTGAGCTTGAGGCGACGCTGTATGATGCCCAAGGCAATCCCCTTGTTTCCAAAACCCAAATGGCAGGCCCGAGAGTTTCATTCTTCCAGTTGCAAGTCATGGGGCAAGCCGAATTGGAACAAGCCCTACGCGATAATATTTATGTGCTCAACTACAACACCAATGTTAAGCCAAACGAAGATGTGCCCTTCATGTTTATTTTCTACAACTCTCCCCCTGAGGCCGCAAACTTCAACATAAAAATTATCAACGCCCAAATTCCTGAACCCGTGGATAACCCCACAACAAGTGGCACCATCCAGTAAGTTACACATTCTAAACAAAACGGCAGAACGAGATTTTTCTCCTTCTGCCGTACTTTTATTATATGTCCGACACTCCCTATCTTATACCAAACTTGACTATGTGTGATGAAAAAACACCGCACCCCCTTTCTATCGAATACTGTTACCGTGTGGAAGAAGACATTAAAAAAAGTCGCTTCATCACCAGTATCGGCCGGGCAGACTCCAAAGAAAAAGCAAAGTTTTTTATCGATAAAATACGTGCAGAATTTCCCGACGCTACTCACAATTGTTGGGCTTTTGCCGTGGGCGCTCCCAAAGACACCGCCCATGTCGGCCAATCCGACGACGGCGAACCCCACGGAACAGCCGGAAAGCCCATGCTCAACATGCTCCTACACGGAGAAGTCGGGGAATGCGTGGCCGTGGTCACCCGCTACTATGGCGGAATAAAACTCGGTCCGGGGGGGCTTGTGCGTGCCTATCAAGGAGGTGTCGCCCTCGCCTTTGATTCCCTTCCCGTCATCAAAAAAATTCTCTACTCCACCTTTCGAATCTCTTGTGAATATGCCCATATCAACAAAGTCCATCATCTTGTTCCGCAATTCGAAGCCACCATCGTAGCCGAAGAATTTGATGAAAAAATTTGCTACACCTTCTCACTCCCCGCACACAAGCAACATGAGCTTGAACAAGCCCTCCTCAACGTCGGCAACGGCAAAATTTTTGTGTTGTAGGGGAGAGTGTTGTTTATTTTTTTGGGGGAGGGAAAAACCTTTTTTGTGAACAAAAAA
>CAYJHY010000375.1:0-2184 GCA_964369875.1 uncultured Mailhella sp. | reverse complement strand
ATCGCGGTTATGAAGGTATGGAACTTAAACTGCAAAGCCTTGGGGCTCGTATTAAACGAGTTCAAGAAGATTAGAGAGTTAAGTTTTCCCCCTCCCAAGCCCTCCCCCTTTCCTCAAAAAACTTTAATAAGTATATGTGTGGTGTATTTAATAAAAACGTATGAGGGGGGTTTGGGGAAATCATTTCCCCAAAAAAATAAATAAAGTAATAAATACATAAGGATAATTCACATGGCAAATGGTGAAGATAAGATTTTGAATTTACTCGGTAAATATTTTCCCAATGCTCACCCTCATTTTTTAATGGGGCGTGGGGATGATTGTGCCTTAATCCAAATTCCTTTGGCTACCGCCATGCAAAATTCTTTTTCCGCTTCTCATTTGAAAAAGAATAAGGACGCCTGCCTAAGCCATCCATCTCTTTTGGCGGTGACTTCTGATGTCTTTGCGGAAAATGCCCATTTTAGAACAAGTTATTTCAGCCCTGCACAAATCGGCCATAAAGCCTTGGCAGTTAATATCAGTGACTTGGCAGGCAACGGTGCCAAGCCAAGCGCATTTTCTTTGAATTTAACCCTTACCGACGAACAAGATTTTGCATGGCTTGAGGAATTTTTCGCCTCCATGGCCAAGCTTGCAAACACCTTTTCCGTGGGACTTTCGGGGGGAGATTTGGCAAAAGTTCCCACTCCTCCATCTTCTAAAAATGTTTTGGCGCACGAAAAAGGCGGACTCAATATCGCCATTACCGCTTGGGGTGATTATAGTCACGGCGGCTTACCTTTACAGCGTCACCATTATATCTCCAACGCCAAGAGTGCGGAGGGCGACAATCAAACACAAAGCCAATCCCAACAAGCCAAAGAAGGGGATATTCTCTTTGTTGTGGGACAAATCGGGCTTGCAAGAACAGGGCTTTATCTTTTAGAAGAAAGCAAGTCTAGTGCGGATGTTCAAGAGATTTTCGAGAAATATCCCATGGCCTATGAGGCGCATTTAAGCCCCATGCCTCTTGTAAACGAAGGGCTTTTCCTCTCAAGTTTTGCCCTTGAACACCCTATATTTTTAATGGACATTTCAGACGGACTTATGCGAGATATTCCCCGTTTGCTTTCCCGTCAAGGCCTTTTGGATGATGGCTCTCAAAAGCTTGGGGCAAAGATTACTCTTGAAGAACAACATATCCCCGAGGAAGTGCAAAAATATTGTCAGGAAAGAAATATATCTTGTATAGATTTTGCTTTTCGTGGCGGTGAAGATTATGGACTTTTGGGCATTTGTTCACAGGAAGCCTTTGAAAAACTTCAAGATATGTGGGCCTTGCACAGTCTACAAAATGCAAACTTTGCCAAGTTGTGGAAACTTGGTACGGTGGATTTAAATACATACAGCCTTAACCATCAAGATGTGGAGGAAGGCGGATTTGACCACTTCAGTTAGCAAAAGCCATGAGCGGAGGCTGAAATTTATCCAAGCCTCAAACCCGGGTGTTTTTTTACCTGTGGCAGTAACGAGCATTATCCTTTGTCTTGTTGTGCTTGTGCTTGCCCACTACAACATGGGCAGAGCAGAATATAGCGTAGGCAAACAAGCGGCCGATAGAGGTAATCGTGTCATTATCCTTTACGAGGCCATTTCTCAAGGAAAACTTCAACTCGCTCAAGCCATTGACTATAAAGGGCTTATCCAAAGTCTCGGAGGAAATCCCGCCAATTACGATTTTATTGCCGTAACCGATGAAACAGGTGAGTTTACGTATCATAGCGACGAAGATAAACTTTTCAAAAACATCAGAATTTTTGATACTCAGGACGAAGAAATTAATTTTAGTGATAATATTTTGTCCTTTTTACCAAACTCAAGCCCTAATGGCTCCGAATGGGGCTTTGTGGAAATCGAAAATAAAATGCTTTTTGTGGTACATAACCACTTTACCCGCGAGGGGGATAGTATCGTTATGCAAACACAAAAAACACAAGTTGACACAACAGGAAATAACTCTAGTGCTCAAAATGTTGTAAACTCCTCTGTTTCTCCTACCTATCATATTTTTGTGGGTATGAACCCTCAGCCTTTGCAAGACGAAATTTTTCAAATACATACTACTATCTTACACAATTCCTTGTGGGCAATATCTCTTGGTTTCTTAGGTACTTGGGTTTTTGCACTGCTTTTTCGCCTCTA
>CAYJHY010000374.1:0-2197 GCA_964369875.1 uncultured Mailhella sp. | reverse complement strand
GGTATCGTTGAAGTTCGCTATGCCTACGACTCACAAGTTATGATTCGCGAGGTAAAAGTTGCAGATCCAACCGGAGTGACAAGCAGCGAAGTGCCGATGGCTGATGCCAATAACAAGGATGAAATCGGCGCACCTTCAAGCGGTGACCTTTGGGTGACCTATGTTCAAGTTGGCGACATTGTCAAAAAAGGACAAGAGCTTTTCAATATTTCCATTATGAAACAAGAAAAAGCTGTTCTTTCTCCAAGAAATGCCATGGTGAAAACTGTTTACAAAGCGGCGGATTATCAAAATTCACGTAAAATGGTTTCCGTTCGCGAAGGTGAGCTTATCATGGAATTGACAGATATTCCGCTTACCTGTACAAATGCCGAATGTGGTAAACATTTAGCTATCAATACAGCTAAATTCTGCCCACACTGTGGCACTGCCATTGAAAAAAAGAAAAAATAAGCTAAACAGGCCAATATAAAACGCAATCCTAAACCCTTACAGACGAGATTGATACTATACTTTCTCGGAGGAATAAAAATGACCAAGCAGAGCGTAGCAACTCCAAACATTGAAGCATTGAAAGAAAAACTCATTCTTACAGGTGCCGACATTATGGCCATCGGTGAAAGTGCGGAAATTATTGTTGGCGGTAAAAACTTCAATACCGCAAAAATTCATGAAATTAAGGGAGTCAAAAGCCCTCAATTCAGAGCTATTTCTGCCATTAACTTTCACAAAGTATTAGATGAAACATTTATTAATGCTTCTCTTGTGCGTTCCCTTGTGGATAAAGAATATTCTCGCATCGACTGGAACGATCCCGAAATTAACAGGGATTCCGAATATCTGCAAAAACTCGTTCGTAACCTCGGTAAAGTAATTAAAACCGAAACCGAAAAAGACGAAAAAAGTACTCGTATCAGATTGCGTACCTTTGTTAATAACGTTGTTGAAGGTTTTGCTACCTCACAAGAAAATATTGACCAACTTCGCAAACGTTCCGTTCTTGTACAATCTGCTATTTTGTCCGTGGAACTTCCCAAAGAAGTAGACAAAGCTATTCGTGAAGCCTATGCGGCCATTTGCAAAGAAGCCGGAGCCGAAAATGTTCCCGTGGCCGTTCGTTCCTCCGCAGCAGGTGAAGACTCTCGTAAGAAAGCTTTTGCCGGCCTCCAAGATACCTACCTGAACATCGTCGGTGAAGATCGCGTTGTTATGGCGTATCATTGGGACTGCTCATCCGCTTACAACTTGCGTTCCATGACCTATCGCCGTGAAGCTATTCGTGACGGTATCACCCAAGCCGAAGCGACAGGTGATGAAGAACTTGCATTCCAAGCCAAGCAAGAATGGGCAATCGAACACACTTCCCTTTCTGTTTGTGTGATGCGTATGATTAACCCCATGGTTTCAGGAACAGCCTTTGCCGCCGATACAGCCTCAGGCTGTCGCGGTACTTCAAGAAATGACCTTGTAAGTATCGACGCAAGCTATGGTCTTGGTGAAGCCGTGGTTGGTGGTATGGTTACCCCTGATAAATATTATGTTTTCCAACGTGATAACGGCGCAGAAGTGGTCGTGCGTAATCTTGGTAGCAAAACCAAAAAAATTATATATGACGTAAAAGGCGGAACCAAAGAAATCAGTGTTCCCGAAGTTGACGTCAATAAATGGGCGCTTTCTGTCAACCAAGCCGAAGACGTGGCTAAAGCTGTGCGCATAATCAGTCAAGCCTATGACGATATGATTATGGATACAGAATTCTGCTTTGACGAAAACGAAGAACTTTGGTTCGTGCAAGCTCGTCCCGAAACTCGCTGGAATGATGAGCTTGAGCTTCACCCCAACACCATCTTCATGCGTCGTCTTGAAGTAAACGAACACGCCGCTTCCAAAGCGGAAGTTATCTTGGAAGGTAACGGTGCTTCTCGTGGTGCAGGTCAAGGTACTGTGCGTTTCCTTCGCTCTGCCCTTGAACTCAACAAAGTTGGAAAAGGCGATATCTTAGCTGCCGAAAGAACCGATCCAGACATGGTTCCCGGTATGCGTGTAGCCTCTGCTATCTTGGCAGACGTCGGCGGTGACACAAGCCACGCAGCCATCACTTCAAGAGAACTCGGCATCGCCGCTGTTATCGGCATTCAACGCTCTGAAACTTTGCGTGCCCTCGACGGACAAGAAATCACCGTTGACGGAACTCGCG
>CAYJHY010000373.1:0-2200 GCA_964369875.1 uncultured Mailhella sp. | reverse complement strand
CGCAAAGGGTAAGGAATGGGGAATTCAAAAGGGGAAAAACTAGGGCTTGCCCTTGATTTTCCCTTTTTGTTGCATATAAACTACCAGGAACCGCCACCTCCACCTCCGCCACCGCCACCGGAGGATGATGAGCCACCACTGCCTCCGTCATTGCCACCGCTTCTGCTACCTGAGGAGCGACTGCTTTCTCTGGCCATAGCAACTCTTGTTTCTGAGATAAGAGAGTCTATTTGTGAGACCGTGGCTAAACTTGAAGCAAAGCTGTTATCGATTGAATTATCGTGATGATGTCCGGAATGGTGTGCATAACGGTTTAGTTCTTGCGTGGGGATTTTTACTAACTGTAATTTATCGAGCCATGCAGTGGAAAGACCGAGTACATAGGCATAGGGTAAAATATCGTAAAAATAGTTTGGATTTTCGTCGATAAGGCTATTGAGCTTATCGGCTTCGGCTACCTCTATAAAGGTTTTGAAACCATTTATTTCTGCCTCTAGTTTTATTTCTTTGAGGCTTCTATTAAATTTTGTTGCCCCCAAGATACTCCCGATTGCAGAACAAAAGATGGCGATTATACCAACCCAAATATTGTGATAAAACTGGTGAGAATGAATAACGATAATAAATGTAAAGAAGCCAAAAGCCAGTAAGAACATGACGGACAAGATAATTGTTTTCGCCATGCGTTGCTTTTTGCTTGTTTTTGCAGATTTTCGGATAAACATTACAACAATGGGAAAAACTCCAAGTAAGGCTATGGCCATTGCCCCTTGAATGGAATTATAATCACCAAAACTCATGAGTATAAAGGGAAGGACACAAAGGGCTGAAAAAATTAAATTGTACATCCAAGTGTTGGGACTTTGCGTTTCTTCCATGTGCATTTCTGCATTCAATTGTTTATTAGATTTCGTTAGGATTTTATAAAAATCACGCGGGGATTCAGTTATATTTACAGTGTTGTTTTTTTCAAAGAGTTTACTAAAAAATAATTTTTCATGTCCCTTTGCTTTGGTTTCTAAATCTTTTAGCTTGGTGACGATGGTTTGCTTTTTGTGTGTTGTGTGGTCTTCTGTCACCTGAAAAGAGAGATAGTCTTTATGGGCAAAATAAAGGAGTAAAGAAGAAAAATTTTGAATGGAAGCACCATTGTTAGCATAAAAGGCCAGTTCAACAGGATTAAAATTATGGGGTGGATAAAAGGAGATGGGTTCAGGGAGTTTTTCTTCTTTTAGTTTAAAGAACCATAACAAAAAGACCGCAAGAGCGAAAACAAGACTTGTAATAATGGTAATCTGAGCCCAAGAACCAAGGGGCATCGGGGAGGAATTGAAATAATCTTGGGGTAGGCGAAGAAAAAAACTGACACCCTCGAATCTTTCTAAAGGGACAGTGTTTTCGATAATAACAGTATTGTCTTGAACGCTGTAACCTACTTTGTGTGTGTCTTCACCCCCAAGTTTTCCGCTTACAACCTCTATACTTTGCGGATCAAAGGGTTTTGGTAATTGTATAACGACTTTGAGTTTTCTAATTTCAGCGGGCCATTCATGGGGAATAACATTATGGTAAACCATGTCAAAGTCTTCAATACCGTCATCATCATAACGATATTCATAGGATAAAGCATAATTATGCTTGTCTTCGAGTAAAACATCTTCGTCACCTATCAAAAAATAATAGTCATTTTTATTTTTGCCAAAGGTATAGGGGTGTTCTAAAACGTTTGGATTGGTAAGAACGGCTTCAAATTGACTTTTATATTCTGCGAGCTTTTCACCAAAAATAAAATCTCCCTTTTTTGGAAGATAACGAAAAATACCATGCTTCGGCTTAATGTAATGAACCGTGATGTCTTCCGTAATTTGATAGGTTCTGTCGTCTTTTATACTTATATTAACATTAAATTCGTTGGTAGAATACTCTTGAGCGCTTGCAATATGCATTATGCAAAACGTGAAGACAAAAACAATCAAAGATAAAAAAATGTGTCTTAAATAATATAGACGAGACAAAAAATGTCGGAGATACTGACGAGACGCTCTTATTGACATGACTTCTCCTGAAAAGAGATTTGTATACTTACAAACATAGCTAAAATTAAAGAAGCCTAAATTGATAACTATTAAAGTTTTTTTGGGAAAGGGGGAGGGTTTGGGAGGGGGAAAACTCCATTTTTTTCAAAAAATGGGTTTTCCCC
>CAYJHY010000372.1:0-2208 GCA_964369875.1 uncultured Mailhella sp. | reverse complement strand
GGGAAAGTTCCGCATTCTTTTTTCAAGGCTTCCCAGATGGCGGCGGCGGTTTTGTACATTTTCGCATTGAAGAAATCAATGGGCATACGTGTTCTGTGTCCGCTTCTGTTGTCGAATACCAAGAAAATACGTTCCAAATCTTCGTTCTTTTCCACGTTAACAAAAACGCTGTGATGGCTTTCTTGAAGCCATGCGGTGAACTCGTCGGAAATAACTTTTTCTTGTAGTTCTTCCATGCTGAGCTTTGGCGCAAATTCCAAGAGGGAAAGAAAAAGATCTTTGGAAATACCGGTGTTTTCCGCTTCACGTACCCTTGCTTCCAAGTTGTCGATATTTTGTAAGATATTTACTAAATCATTTCCTTCAAAGCTTTTTTCCTCGGCAGAAATAATTTTAATGCCTGTGGTGAGACGCTCGAAAAGGAAATCATCAAGACCTTTTTCGTCTTTCAAATATTTTTCCATTTTTGTGGAACGCTTGGAAACACGGAAAAGTGGGGGCTGAGCAATAAAGAGGTGACCACGGCGGATAAGCTCTTCGTATTGACGGAAGAAGAAGGTCAACATCAAGGTTCTAATGTGTGAACCGTCCACGTCGGCGTCGGTCATAATGATGATTTTATGATAGCGGAGCTTGTCATAATCCACATCTTCACCGATACCGATGCCCATGGCGGTGATCATATTTTTAATTTCTTGGCTGGTGAGCATACGATCGAAACGGGTACGCTCGGTATTCAAAATCTTACCACGCAAAGGCAAAATAGCTTGGGTGTTGGGATTTCTGCCTGATTTTGCACTACCGCCCGCAGAATCACCCTCAACAATGAAGATTTCGCACTCGGTGGCGTCTTTACTTTGGCAGTCGGCAAGTTTACCGGGCAAGGAGTTTTCAGACAAAAGACCCTTACGACGTACTAAATCTTTGGCACGGCGTGCCGCTTCACGGGCACGAGCGGCATCAACGGCTTTGTCGATGATAAGTCTTGTTTCTTTTGGATTTTCTCCAAAAAATTCGTTAAGCGAGGTGTAAACAATACCCTGTACAATGCCTGTAACTTCGCTGTTACCAAGCTTTGTTTTGGTTTGTCCCTCAAATTGCGGTTGAGGAAGTTTAACACTGATAATGCAGGTCAAACCCTCACGCACGTCATCACCGCTCAGGCTTTCGCCTTTCATCTTTTTGGTCAAATCAGGCTGATCTTTGATGTAGCTGTTAATAGCACGAGTCAAAGCCGTTCTAAAGCCTGCAAGGTGCGTTCCACCCTCTACTGTACGGATATTATTGGCGAAGGTGTGGATATTTTCCTTATAACTTGCGTTATATTGCAAGGCAAATTCCACGCTGACATTGTCTTGAACACCTTCGTTATAAATAACGGAGTGCAAAGCGCCTTTTTCATTGTTCAGATCTTTAACAAATTGAACGATACCGCCCTCTGCTTTATAAACATGGGTTTCATCGGTTCTTTCATCAATACAAACAATTTCAATGCCTTTGTTAAGGTACGCCAATTCTTCAAAACGCTTTTGCAAAATAGCAAAGGAAAATTCGGCAACTTCAAAAATTTGATCGTCGGGAAAGAAATGAACTCTGGTGCCGTGGCCTTCCGCATCCCCAAGTTCAATAACCTCGGTCACAGGATTTCCACGCTCATAGCGTTGCATATAACGTTTACCGTCACGACGGATGGTCACTTCAAGCCACTCGGAAAGAGCGTTCACACAAGAAACACCCACACCATGCAAACCGCCGGAAACCTTATAGGCGTTATTGTCAAACTTACCGCCCGCGTGCAATTTTGTCATAACAACTTGCACGGCAGGGATTTTTTCCTTGGGGTGAATATCAACGGGAATACCACGTCCATTATCGCGCACCGTTACACTGTTATCTACATGGAGGATAACCTCAATTTTATCGCAATAGCCCGCCATCGCCTCGTCTATGGAGTTGTCCACAACTTCATAAACCAAGTGATGCAAACCACGTATATCAGTACTGCCGATATACATGGCAGGACGCTTACGAACAGCCGCCAATCCCTCTAAAATGGTAATCGCCGACGCGTCATAGGTCGATTTTTTACCATCCTGAGGTATCATATTGTTCTGACTCATGTCTTCCCTTATCTAAAGTTTGTTTGGGAGAGTGGAGGGTTTTTTTCTCGGGGGGAAGGTAACTTTTTTGTAAAAAAGTTACCTTCCC
>CAYJHY010000371.1:0-2209 GCA_964369875.1 uncultured Mailhella sp. | reverse complement strand
TGAACGTCTTCACTTTGGGCACCATCTCGTAAGGTGGTATCATATATATAATAATCCATTGCATCTCCGTTATATCTTTTGGAAAAGAGAGTTTTTTATAAAGCTCTCTTTTCCGAATGAGGCTTTATTTTGTATGATTTTGTTCCATATCGAGGGCAAAAGTGCTATGCAATTTTTTCACAGCTTTGGGTATATCTTCTTCCACAATAAGGCAAGAAATTTTAATTTCGGAAGTGGAAATCATAATAATATTGATGTCTGCTTCATGTAAAGCGGTGAAGGCTTGTGCGGCAACGCCACTGTGATTTCTCATGCCAACGCCGATAACGGAAACTTTAGCAACTTTATCGTCATATTCCACACCGCTTCCGCCTACTTTTTGGCAAACTTCTTCGGTGATGGCAACGGCACGTTTCAAATCTCTGTGGGAAACTGTAAAGGTCATGTCGGTAATGCCTTCAATGCTTGCTTTTTGTACAATCATATCCACAAGAATATCACTTTCCGCCAAAGGCACAAAAAGAGCGGCAGAAATACCCGGTCTGTCAGGCACACCAAGCAAGGTGATACGAACTTGATCCTTATCAAAAGCAATACCGGAAACCATATACAATTCCATCATGTTGTCATCCTCCTCCAAGGTCACCAAGGTGCCGGGGTCATCATTAAAGGTGGAACGCACCCAAACAGGTACTTTAAATTTCTTGGCAAATTCCACAGAACGGATTTGTAAAACCTTAGCTCCCATGGATGCCATTTCAAGCATCTCATCATAATATATTTTAGGTATTTTTCTGGCTTCGGGAACCATACGGGGGTCGGTGGTATAAACACCGTCCACGTCGGTATAAATATGGCAATCGCAAGAACCAAGTGCCGCGGCAATGGCTACTGCGGAAGTGTCGGAACCGCCACGTCCCAAAGTGGTTATTCTGCCATCTTCGGTGACGCCCTGAAAACCTGCCATGACCATAACGTCATACTTTTCAAGTTCACGACGAAAATGCTCGGACTCAATGGAGATAATGCGTGCCATGGTATGCGCATCGTCTGTTATAATAGGTACTTGATGTCCTAATATAGAGCGCGCATTTATCCCAGCGTCACGCAAAAGCATGGCAAAGAGCGCCACAGATTCTTGTTCGCCCGTGGCAAGCAGTGCATCATATTCCGCCAAGTCAGGCTCATCAGACCATTGATAGGCCATTTCAACCAGCTTGTTGGTTTGGCCTGAGCGAGCGGATAAAACCACCACAACCTTATAACCTTCCGCAAGCGCACCCTCAACTTTAGCTTTGACTTTTTTCATACATTCAAGGTCAGCTACAGAAGATCCACCAAATTTTTGCACTAATATTTTCATGCCATATCCTATCGGGAAAGGGAAAACTATGGTTTTCGTCAATAATTATAAAAATCAAACACCCAAAAAGCGATCGATATATCTAGCCATTTATGTTTATTTATCGGCGGAAAAGTCCTGTAAAGCCAAAGCAAGACCTTGCAAAAACTCTTCCCAACGAGCGTGGGCAGAAAATATTTCAACCCGTCGCTTTTTTTCGCACGAGTTATCAAAATTGTCCAGTTTTTCTGCACATTTTTTTTGGGTATTTTCTGAATTAATTTCATCATCAAAGCTAAAACGCAAGCAAAGCGCGTCTGCCTCTTGCTCCTCTTTTGTCAAACGTTCCGCCCATTCAATAAGTAAGAGGCTTTTTTTAGGCAAATCTTGCAATTCTTCGGGCAAAAAAGCGTTATCCGGCAAACGATATAAATCTGCGTGATATATCTCAGGTTCTGTGGGATATTCATTACAAAGGGTAAAACTCGGACTGCCCACTTCTGCCTCTTCGGCGCCCGGAAATACTGACACAAAAGCCGAAGTAAATGTTGTTTTGCCAAGACCCAAATCCCCAAGCAAATACAGGGTTTGAGGGTATATTTTATTGTTTTTATAACAAGAAACTATATAAGAACCAAAAATTCCGGCAAATTCTTGGGTTTTTTCTATGCTTGAAAGATGATATAACACAAAATATCCTTTAATAATATAATACGTTAAACACTGTTTTACGGAAAGTTTTATAAAAAGTCCAGTTTTAGTTTTATTTATTTGAGTTATTTTATGGGAGAGGGAAAACCCCTTTTGTGTACAAAAGGGAGTTTTCCCCCTCCCATACCCTCCCCCTTTCCTCAAAAAACTTTAATA
>CAYJHY010000370.1:0-2210 GCA_964369875.1 uncultured Mailhella sp. | reverse complement strand
CGAGGGAAAATTTTTTCAAAAATTTTCCCTCGCCTCCCCCAAAAAATAAAAAAATTTTCAAACCATAAAATTTTTCTTGCCAAGACGGGAAAAACGTGTAAAAAGACTTATTCAACATTGCGCCATATCATATGGTACAAATAAGTTAAGGAGAAAATTCATGCCTAAAATGAAAACCAGCCGTGCGGCAGCAAAGCGTTTTAGCGTGACCGGTAGCGGCAAATTTAAACGTCGTCGCCAGAATTTACGCCACATCTTGACCAAAAAGAGCCCCAAACGTCGTATGGTACTCGGTCAAAGCGCTTTGGTTGATAAAACCAACGTTAAAGCTGTTCGTCGCTTATTGCCTTACGCATAAGCCACATTGTTAATCTAAAGATATTTTTACTGCTTCACTGGCATGATCTCCGCCTCGTGAAGTAATTTTGGAGGTATTCCATGCGTGTAAAGAGAGGTCTTGCTAGCCATCGTCGGCACAAGAAATATTTGAAAATGGCAAAGGGCTTCCGTGGTGGACGCTCTCGTTTGTACCGTACAGCCCGTGAAGCCGTTGAGCGTTCATTGGTATATGCATACCATGGCCGTAAATTGCGTAAACGTGATTTCCGTAAGCTTTGGATTATGCGTATCAATGCAGGATGTCGCTTGAGCGGATTGTCCTACTCCCGTTTTATTCACGGTTTGCAACTTGCTAACGTTATCATCAACCGTAAAATGCTTGCTGATTTAGCGGTACGAGAAAAAGCCGACTTTGCAGCTCTTGTGGAATTAGCTAAAGCTAAACTTGCTTAATCTCCCACTTATATTGCAATGTTCTTAAATTCAAGGCAGAGTAAGCTTTTTAGGCTTATTCTGCCTTTTTTATAAAATTACCAAGAAATGAGAATTTTTTATGGATATTCAAAGCCAACTACAAAATCTTGAAAAAGATTTGGAAAAAGCCTTACAGGAAATCACATCTTTGCAAGATGTGGAGGCCCAACGAGTTAACTTTTTAGGCAGAAAAGGGCATTTGGCACAAATCATGTCACGCTTGCCCGAACTCGCTCCCGAAGAGCGCCCTGCCTTTGGCCAAGCAGCCAATGCCGTGAAAGCGAAGCTTACCCAGATGCTTGAAGAACGTAAATCTTTTATGGAAAACGCAAAAGAAAACGCATTCTTGGCCGGCTTTGACCCCACTATTCCGGGACGCGCCCCTTGGCAAGGTTCTTTGCACCCCATTACCCGTGCCATGGAAGAAGTTTGTCAAGTTTTCCAAAATATGGGTTATGAAATTGTGGTCGGCCCCGAAGTCGATACAGATTTCCACTGCTTTGAAGCTTTGAATATGCCCCCCGAACACCCAGCACGTGATATGCAAGACACCCTTTATATTGAAGATAAAGTCGTGCTCCGTACCCATACTTCCACCATGCAAGTACGCACCATGCTTGAGCGTAAACCGCCCATGGCCGTTATTGCTCCCGGTAAAGTATACCGCCGTGACTCAGACGTCACCCATACCCCCATGTTCCATCAAATCGAAGGTCTTCTCGTGGATAAAAACGTTACCTTGACCGATTTACGCGGAACACTTACCGCTTTTATCCAAACAATTTTTGGTAAAAACACAAAAGTACGTTTTCGTCCAAGCTTTTTCCCATTCACCGAACCGAGTGTTGAAGTGGATATGTCCTGCACCCAATGTGGCGGAAAAGGACACCTCAAAGACAACACTCCTTGCCGAATTTGTAAGACCACAGGTTGGCTTGAAATTCTTGGCAGCGGTATGGTTGACCCTGCGGTTTTTGAAGCGGTCGGTTACGATCCCAAAGAAGTTTCAGGCTTTGCCTTTGGCCTTGGGGTTGAACGTATCGCCATGCTTAAATATGGCATCAACGACCTACGTATGAACTTTGAAAATGATATGAGATACTTGTCTCAATTCTCAGGTTCTTAAAAAATCTTTACGCATTTTACGGAATAAAATAAATTATCTCCATAGATTATTTCCTCACGGGAAACGATTTAACGGAAACCAAAAAACTTTTCTAAAATGCTATAAATGATTTCGCTATATGTTCACCCCTCATTAAACCATAATTGGTTTTTCAGGAAGGGGGGAGTTTGAGGGGGGAAACATCATTTTTGCCTCAAAAATGGGGTTTCCCCCCTCAAAAAACTCTAACATCCATAAAAATCTAAGGACTATATATATGTTACTAAGTTTA
>CAYJHY010000369.1:0-2219 GCA_964369875.1 uncultured Mailhella sp. | reverse complement strand
TTCCGCCGATGGTCCATGCCAAAACAAGAATCATGTTGGCGGGAAGCATGGCTTTAATACCTTCCATAGCAGCGTCCATAAATACTCTGAGGCTCATAATACCGCGTGGAACCATGAGGAAGAACGCAACAACAACGGCACCAAAAGATGCCCAAACAAGGGCAACGGAAGCGGAAGCATTACCAAACGCTCCGCCTAAGCTGTGGTAAGCCGCATCATCACCGAAGTAACCGCCGCTATAAAGCAGACCGAGCACGGAGAAAACAATCAAGCTCAAGAAAGGAATAATCATGTCAATCATGGTACCTTTTTCGGATACTTTTAAGGTATCGTTCACTTTCAATGCGCCTGAGTCGCCCTTTTCCGCTCTTTGTTCGGCAAGCTTCATGGGGCGTAGGTTGAAGTCGAACAGACACACAATAACAACCATAACAAGGCAGAAAAGCGCATAGTAGTTATAGGGGATCGTAGCAATAAAAGCCGCAAAATCACTTTCAAAAGCGCTTGTTGCCTTTAAGTTACTGCCAACGGCCGCCGCCCAGCTTGAAATGGGGGCGATAATACAAATAGGCGCTGCGGTGGAGTCGATGATATACGCAAGCTTTGCTCTTGAAATTTTATAACTGTCGGTGATGGGGTGCATAATGGTGCCCACGGTCAAACAGTTGAAATAATCGTCGATAAAAATAAGTCCGCCAAAGCCTGATGTGGACAATAGTGCGGATTTTTTACTTTTTATACGTTTTGTGGCCCATTTTCCGTAAGCCTTGGTGCCACCTGCAACGTTGATGATAAACACAAGAGCCCCAAGAAGGCTACAAAAAAGAATGATATTAAAATCAAGCTTGTTTGTCATGGTGGCAAAGGTGGTTTCTATGGTTCCCATAAAAACAAAATCGTGCCCGATACCGATACTGTAAATCAAGCTACCGCTAATAATGCCGATAAGCAAAGAAGAGAAAACTTCCTTGGTTATCAAAGCCAACGAAATGGCCAAGACGGGGGGGAGAAGGGAAAGCCAGCCTGCATAATAGGATTCCATGAATACTCCTTTAGTACGCTTAAATGGTCAGAAAGTTGAGTTTATCTGCTGTGTTAGCATAATCTGTCAAGGTTGACAGATCAAAATTCGTGATGTAATATAGTATTAATGTTATTGATTTGCAATAATTTCTTTTCCGCTATTTTCAAAAAACATACTTAATTTACATAAAAATAGATTTTTTTTGCTTGAATGTGTCCTTTTTTTTAAAATTTGTTTTATGTAATGCTTTTTATTTTCTTGAAGCGTCAGTAGACCAACGCAAAGCTATCTTGTAAACACATCTTGCAAGCTTGTTTGTAAATGTTTTGTTTAAATAGGTATCCTTTTATAAATATGTCTTAACTTTTAGATTGGAGGATTTTTATGGCAAAATCCGGTAATTCTGCCAACCCCGGCAATTCGATTTGTCGTCGTGATGTGCTAAAAGGGGGAAGTGTCGCCCTTGCATCCATGATGACTCCTTTTTCCTTGGAGATTTTAAACCCTAAAACCGCTATGGCTGAGCTTCCTGACAGCCAAGGTTTAAAAGGGGATAAAGTCATAAAATGGAACTCTTGTAATGTTAACTGCGGAAGTCGTTGTGCTTTACGAGCCACCGTTCAGGATGGAGTAATTACTCGTATCGAAACCGACAACACAGGCGATGACAGCTATGGGCAACAGCAACTAAGAGCCTGCCCTCGGGGTAGAAGCATGCGCCAACGGCTTTACGCCAAAGAACGTATTATGGCACCCTTAAAAAGGGTTGGCGCGAGAGGTGAAGGAAAGTTTGAAGAAATTTCTTGGGAACAAGCAAATAAAGAAATCGCCGAACGTCTCAAAAAAACAATTACCAATCACGGTAATGAAGCTGTTTACTTGAGCTATGGCACAGGAGCACTTGGCTCAACTATGGGAAAATCATGGCCTCCTGCCAGTACCCCCGTTGCACGTTTAATGAATATTTTAGGCGGTTACCTTAATCACTATTCCGATTATTCTACCTGTCAAATCACCATCGGTATGCCCTTTTTGTTTGGTGGCGGTTGGGTAGACGGTAATGCTCTCGGGGATATGGTAAACAGTGAACTTGCGGTTTTCTTCGGAAATAATCCTGCGGAAACCAGAATGAGCGGTTCTAAGCAAGCCACCCTCAAACACGCAAGGCACACCCATAACACCAAGATGGTTATTA
>CAYJHY010000368.1:0-2227 GCA_964369875.1 uncultured Mailhella sp. | reverse complement strand
CTTTTACGATAGGTTATCCCATCTCTCTAATAGCGTTCTCATATAAACAATGCTTAAAATTACTTAGGCATACCAATAAGCACTTTTCCATCATAGGTAAACGTTTGTATAATATAATTCTTAGCTTTTGGCATACGACCCTGTTTTTGACTTAGTGCTATTTCTTCTGCACTGGCGAAGTAAACATAACGAGTACAAATAGTGTATGCGTTTAGTTGTGTGAATATGTCGTAAGCATCGTAATCTTCAATATGCTGAACATTGCGTTGTTTAAGCCAAGCTTGTAGTATGGGGTCATTTTGTGTGATGCTTTGTTTTAGAGCGTTAATTATCCATTCGTTTAAAGAACCTGATTGTTCCAAATCAAATAAGCTTATTCCTCTTAAATTTCTTATTGTGTTATCTGATTTTTCGACGAAAATATCATTTTCTGTATCCCATTCAAAGGTTGTAACGTAGTGGAGTGTGCGTACTCTGTCCTCGTTATATTCTTGTTCGAAAAGATCTAAATTTCCGTTTAAAAAACGATAGGCGTAACTTACGTCGGATTTCTGCAACTTAGATATTTGATCAAGTGCGTTTGTTGCAATAAGTTTGTTATTTGTTAGCGACAATGTATTGACAAAATTATCAAAATAGCCTTGATACACCATAAAACCAATAGGTAAGATTATATTGGTATTTTCCTTGGTTCGGATAAACGAAAGCTCCATGTTATCATTCATAATCGTTTCTTGTGCAATGGGGAGACCGCTTACGGCATCGAAAAGAACGAGGGTTTGTGTTCCAAGTCCAGATGCGTGCATGGTGCTTCCTGAATTATAAACTACCAAGAGTTGTCTTGCATTGGCATATGAAAATGCGCCTGTGTATTTCTGGAGTATTGTTACTTTGCTATTGGGAAAATTAAGAAAGAAACTATCATTTTTTCTGTTTATACTTGACTCAAGATAATTATCTTGATTGAGTTTAGGGTTAAGGTAGTTCTCCAAACTCTGGACGATATTTTTATTTCCGATTTGCTTTGCATAGGATAAAGCAGTATTTTTTTGTCTGTCTTGGGCAAATATATTTGCGTTGTTATTAAGTAAGAAACGCACTGCATTTTCTTGTTTTGCAAGAACGGCATACATAAGTGCATTTTGCCCCGATCCAAGAGTATGGGGTACAAAAAAATCAGCTTGTAAATTAACGTTTGCGCCATTTTCCACTAATAGCTTCATAACTTCAATATGTCCGTGTTCTGCGGCAACCATAAGAGCGGATTTTTCAAGAGGAGTATAGAGAGTATCGATTTCTGCTCCATTTTCCACAAGAAATTTCACCATTTGCACATTGCCGGTAGCGGCGGCCATCATAAGCGGTGTATTACCTTGGTCGTCAATTTCATTGACACTAAATTTATATTCCGCCAAAAGTTTTGCCGATGGAATATCGCCATTACTTGCGACAATCAACATGGGGGTGGCGGCGCCGTATATACCGCTTGTGGCGTCTTTACCGTCAAGCACGTATTTTATGGCTTCGATATTTTTACTTTCTGCTACAATATCAAGTAAATACTCTGTAGGCATTTTCGCGCCCTCGCTGAGAGCTTGTTTTATGCCCGCAATATCACCTTGCCGAGCGGACTGTAAGAGTAAACTTTCAGCGTTAACGCTTTGAGCAGAATGGGTGGTGGTCTTGGTAACTGTCATGGATTGAGAGAATGCATTTTCGTGGGGTAAAGACAGCAAAGAAAGTATAAGGAGTGGAAATAATTTTTTCATATAAGTCTCCATCTAAAGGTTGAAATATGCTTTATGCAACATTTTAGAATATTATAGACCTTGAAACAATGGGTAAAAATACACATTCTTAGAAAATCACATGCTTTTCTTTGTGTTCGTATAATTTTAGCAAAGAGTCACAAATTGGTTTTAGTGAGGGATTTTTTGTTACGTCATTTTAATTTTCTTTAACCCTAAAACATGCTAGATAGTGTCGTCAAAATGCTCGTTTTGGCAATCTCTTCGTCAGACTTTACTTTCTTTTCGGTCATGTACGTCTATGTACACTCCCTTCAAAGTAAGTTCATCTTCCCAAGTATCTGGCTTGATATTGCACAAAAACTCTTAATTTGACGACACCATCTAGAATAAAAACATATTTTATTTGAATGTAATATCCCACTATTAAAGTTTTTTGAGGAAAGGGGGAGGGTTTGGGAGGGGAAAACTCCCTTTTG
>CAYJHY010000367.1:0-2233 GCA_964369875.1 uncultured Mailhella sp. | reverse complement strand
ATGGCATGAAAAAAAATCCCCTTCTTTTGGTCGTAGATGATGATAAGGCTCATCGCTCCATGCTTAAGCTGATGCTGGAATCGTGGAAATATGCTGTATTGGAAGCAGAAAATGGTGTGGAAGCCATCGATATTATTCAAGGAAACAATAATATCGATTTGGTGCTTACAGATATACGCATGGCTAAAATGGACGGTATCGCCACACTCAAATATTTAAACGAATGGAATCCCGCCTTGCCCGTTGTGCTTATGACGGCTTATTCCTCCATCGAAAACGCCGTGGAAGCCATAAAGGTCGGTGCCTATTCCTATCTTACAAAACCTCTGGATTTTGCCGCTCTCAAAAATACCTTACACAACGCCCTTGAACACACCCGCTTAATGACGGAAAATCATAATCTTAAGAATGAGCTCAAGCTCAAAGAGAGTCCCATCATCGGTCACTCTGAAGTTATGCAAGAGCTTTACGCCATGATAGATACCGTGGCGCCCAGTGAGGCCACCGTGCTTATTACGGGGGAATCGGGAACGGGTAAGGAACTGGTTGCTCGTGCCGTACAAAATAAAAGCCAAAGAAAAGACAAGGCTTTTGTGACCATTAACTGCGCGGCTCTTTCGGAGCATCTTTTGGAATCTGAACTTTTCGGCCACGAAAAAGGTTCTTTTACAGGAGCAGAAAGGGCTCGAGAAGGGCGTTTTGTTACGGCAGACGAAGGAACCCTCTTTTTAGACGAAATCGGTGAATTGCCCATTGGGCTACAAGTTAAACTTTTGCGTGTCTTACAAAACGGAGAAATCCAAAAAGTGGGCAGTGACAAAACAAGCACGGTCAATGTTCGTATTATCGCCGCTACCAACAGGGATTTGGCCGAAGAAGTCCAAAAAGGAAACTTTAGAGAAGATTTATACTACAGGCTCAACGTTATTGCCTTGCACTTACCGCCACTTCGCGAAAGAAACAAAGATATTCCCTTACTTATCAAACATTTTGTGGATAAATTCGCCCAAATTAACCAGAAAAATATCAACGGATTCACGCCAAAATGTATGGATATTCTGTTGCGTTATGACTGGCCTGGGAACGTTCGAGAGCTTGAAAACGCCATGGAAAGAGCGGTGATCCTTTGCACGGATCAGCTCATTTCAGAAAAACTATTACCCCTCAGTTTGCAAAAATGTGCCCAAATGGACGAGGTGGAAAATGTACCCAGTGCCTACCTTGCCAACAAATCCCTTGACGAGTTGGAAAAAGAAGCCATCAGCGCAACCCTTGCCGAAACAGACGACAATAAAAGCGAAACCGCAAGACGTCTCGGCATTACCCGTGCCACTTTACATAGCAAGTTGAAAAAATATGAGATTTCGTAGGGGGAGATTGGGAAATTTTTTGGGAGGGGGAAACCCCATTTTTGAGGCAAAAATGAGTTTTCCCCCTCCCCATACCCTCCCCCTTCCTGAAAAACCGAATACACTGCTGTTATACTTTTAACGACTACACACCACATGTATGTGAGCCCCGAGAGAGGAACGAACGAGAGGCGAAAAGGTAAAGTAGAAAATAAAATAGAATGAAAGAAAAAGCTTTTCCGACAAGTTCGCCCTTAAGCTGACCGAAGGGAAGCAAACGGCGAACGTAAAAGGTAAGGAAAGGGGTATTCTAAAGGGGAAAACCTAGGACAACGTCCTTGGTTTTCCCCTTTAGTTGCATTTAGAAAAGAGCTAAGGAGGAAAACTTGCAGATAAGGTTTGTCTCCCAAAAACTTAAACCAAACAAACATTACATATGAGCAACAAAACCTTGCCCGTCAATAATATTTTTTGCTTGTTCCAGACTGCAATCTCCTTCCCAAGAGACGAGACCGCTTTCCAAATCTATTTGTACATTTTGAGCGCCTGCTTCTTCCATGGCACCTTTTACTGCAGAAGAGCAGTGTCCGCAACGCATTCCTTCAACTTTAATACTGGACATTTTTTTAATTCTCCTTATATTGAATATGGTTTTCAATCACTATGCTTGAAATGTGTTTTTTTGGCAAGTCTGATCAGGTCATTAAAATGTATTTTTTGCAAAAATTCTCCTTAAATAAGTTTTGACTATTTTTCAAACATCTTGAAAACTCAGTATAGTTTATCCATCGAAACGAAGCCAGTTAACCATACGGTTTTTCAGGAAGGGGGAGGGCTTGGGAGAGGGAAACCTCATTTTTGCCTCAAAAATGGGGTTTCCCCCT
>CAYJHY010000366.1:0-2233 GCA_964369875.1 uncultured Mailhella sp. | reverse complement strand
AAACAATTTGACTTTCTTCACCGATAGTTGCGGAAACAAAGAAAACCACCAAGGCGATAAGGGAATAGAAAAATGCTTTTATCATCCCTTGGGTTAAAGTGCTTTTGCTAAGAACGAGACTATCCAAATCTTTGGAACTCATTTCTTGATTGCTTTCTTGAGGAGTATTTTCAGTAGTCATGGAGAGCTCTCTTATTTATTTTTTTGCAAAGCAAGAAGGGATAAAAACTCAAAAACAATATTCGCGGCAAGGTAGGCAGTAATTTCACCATGGTCGAATGCAGGCAAAACTTCCACCACATCACAGCCGACAAAATTAATATCTTTTAACTTTCTGAGCATTTCAAGCGCTTCATAGGAAGTAAAACCACCAACTTCAGGAGTTCCTGTGCCGGGAGCATAGGCAGGATCCACAAAGTCAATATCATAAGTTAAAAAGGTTGGTTTATCTTTTACTCTGTCGTGAATCACTTCGTTGAGTTTTTCGGGGCCCATTTCACGAACCTTGTGAGCAGGAATAAGAAGCATGCCAAGCTCTGCTGCCATTTTATGCTCATTGGGATCATATAAAGAACCTCTCATACCGATTTGGATAGAATGGGCGGCATCGATAAGCCCTTCTTCCAAGGCTCTGCGAAAGGGGGTTCCGTGATTATATTTTTCACCGAAAACTTCATCGCATAAATCGGAGTGAGAATCAAAATGAATAAGAGCTACAGGGCCATATTTTTTGGCAACGGCACGAAGTTCCGCCAAAGTGATGGAATGGTCACCGCCAAGCACAATGGGAAGCGCTCCGTCTTCAAGAATTTGGTCAACCCCTGCTTCAATATACGCATAGGTTGGGTGGATATAACCCGGAACAATATTAAAGTCACCGATATCCGCACCTTTTAAAGAATCCATAATATTTACTTGCTGAATAACATTATTGGGTTTCATCATAGCAGAAATACTTCTGATGGCACTGGGGCCAAAACGTGCGCCGGAACGAAAAGAGCTTGCGGTATCAAAAGGAGCACCGGCAATCACAAAATCAAGCCCTTTGGCGTCTGTCACTCTTGGCATACGCATAAAGGTTCCCATATTACAAAAACGAGGTGAGGCAAGCGCGCTGATGGGATTTTTATCTTCCATTTTTTTCTCCTATGATTTAAGTTATGATAAAAAGTGCTATAACACAATAAATGTGTCACAAAAAGGCTCTGATATAGTCATTATAATCAGCATTTCCTAAATTTACTGTGGCAAGCTACTATTAAATTGACCTTATTGTCAATATCAATCAATAACACTTGATAAAATATTCAAAAAAAAAGGGTAAAAAAACATATTTCCACCCTTGAAATTGCACACTTTTGCCTATTTCTACTGTTTTTATAATAAAATTTTTGAAAAATCTCCACGTTACATAATTACAATTTTGTAATTATCCAACATTAGCGTTTGACACTATTTTTGACAGTTTTTACTTACAACTCACGAGCGCAAGTTCTTCCCAACGGCTGGTCATTGCAGGCGATTTATATTGCTGAGCCATATGCCAAAGAGCTTTTCTTGGCCCCTCCGCTCCAAAATAAACACTGCGCCTACCAAATTTATAGTTAATACCGTCAAGAGTTTTCATCAGTGCTTTTGACTTTTCATTTTTTTCTTGAGAATCGTTACCACAAGTCAATAAGTTCCCTTGCACTTTATCGCTTTTCACCAAATCAAAAAGCATAATCCCTGCTTTTGCATAGGAGTGCCCCTGTTTAAAAATCTGTTCAAGCCCTCTTTGTACGGCATCAAGAAAAATTCTGGTGTCGTCAGTCGGGGCATTAAAGCTAAAATGCGCACTGTTGCCATAATATTCCATATCTGAATTTTGGCTATATTTTGAAGTACGGATAGAAATTTCAATACCCGAAGCCAAAAGATTTTCATGGCGCAAGCGGGTAGCGGCTCGAGCGGTAAAGGTAGACAAGGCTTCATGTAAATCAGATTTTTCATAGATTTTTGTCCCAAAAGAACGCGACGACACAAGGGTTTTTCTGCCCATCAAGCTTTCTTCATGCACAAGGCAAGGAATTCCCCTCAGTTCAAGCACCGTATTCCAGCCCGTCACCGTCAGATGTTTACGGATATAAACATCATCAGCATCTCTCAACTGCAAAGCATTCACAATGCCCGCAGTCAGTAATTTTTGCGTATGTTTTCTGCCAATCCCCCAAACCTCACCCACAGGGACTCT
>CAYJHY010000365.1:0-2239 GCA_964369875.1 uncultured Mailhella sp. | reverse complement strand
AGGGGGTTTGGGGGAGGGAAAAACGCTTTTTTGTTCACAAAAAAGGTTTTTCCCTCCCCCAAGCAAACCTATCCAATTAAAACCAAATCAAAAACATAAAAATTAAATTCTTTCTAATTTGCTAAAGAAAAAGTCAATTTCTATCTGGGCGTTTTCAAGGGAATCGGAGCCGTGAACGGCGTTTGCACGCATGCTTTTGGCATAGATTTTCCTAATGGTGTTTTCTTTTGCTTCAAGGGGGTCTGTGCTCCCCATGAGTTCGCGGTATTTAGCGACAGCGTTTGGCGCTTCAAGAATAAGGCAAACAATGGGGCCTGAACACATGAAGTTCACAAGGTCGTGGAAGAAGTATTTATCGTTATGCACAGCATAAAACGCTTCGGCTTGCTTGGAGTTAAAATGGAGCATTTTCATGGCTTTTACGATAAACCCATTTTTTTGAATCATGGCGATAATTTCCCCTTGTAGGTTCTGATTAACGGCATCGGGTTTAATGAGGGCAAGTGTTTGTTCCATAATAACATCCTTTTTAATAGGTGGGTAAGGTATACACAATACTGCTGTCTAAATGA
Organism: uncultured Mailhella sp.; assembly: GCA_964369875.1. Lineage (GTDB taxonomy): Bacteria > Desulfobacterota > Desulfovibrionia > Desulfovibrionales > Desulfovibrionaceae > Taurinivorans. The sequence continues at coordinate 1,667 of CAYJHY010000365.1, read as the reverse complement.
AATTTTTGTTTTTTGAGAGCGTTATACGTTTTCGTTCTCGCATGGCCAATTACGTATGCTTTTTGATTATCCTTGGCATAATCCATCGACATTTTGAGCATTTTTTCTATATTGGCATTTGTGTTATCAATAAAATAATTTCTTCTTTCTGTCAAGAACCCTTGTGCTTTTGCCATTTCATATAACACACTGTCTGCATTGGTATAACTATCTAGAATAATAAAATGTGAAGTTATTTCTTTAAGCGCAGAAAGCATGGAACTAACCGCTTTTTTATCGGCGGTAAATTTAGACCCCATGTGATTATTGAGACCTCTTGCGTGAGGAACGGAAAGAAAATTGTCTCGTAAAACATGCTCCATTTCAACCTGAGTCATTCCGGTGTACAACCCGCCTGATCCGATGGCAACTTGCTTACCGCTTTTATATGGTTTTGCTTCCATGGGTTGGTGAAGAAAAATCGGGATACCTTTTTCATAAGCTACAGTGGCTATTCTGGTGGCGTGGGTACTGTGAGGCCAAATGGAAAAAACCATAGGAATAGGTAAATCCATAAATTTTTTTGCCAAGGTGAAGTTTTCCCCCACATCATCCAAAACGAGTGTGTAATTTGTTTTGAGAGAAACTTTTGAAACCGAGGCGTAAGGCATACGCTCTTGCCTTGGCTGTAGGCGAATAATATGAGAAATAGTATTGTTATAAATGCAGTAAAGAAAGCTTTCTTCATCTATAATACGTATTTGATAACGACTTTTACCTTTGTACACCGCAAGATTTTTGTTAAAATTCTCAAGAAAAGCTTTTTTGCTTATTTCGTCATTTTTCGTCAATTCTAAAATAATAAAAGGATAGGGTTCTTTTTGTGGATTTATACGTATAGCCTTATCTTTTACATAAAAATCATTTGCAAGTCCAGCATCTTTAAGGCTTTTATGAATAACAGTATCGATAATTTGCGCTGTGTTTAAAAGATTTTGTTCTTTGGCGTGTTTTGGATTTTTGTAGGAAAGTTGAATAATGTTTTCAAGTTCGGCAAAGGGATTTTTAATTTCCCCTAAACGAAAACTAAAAATTTCCATGCTGTTTTGCAATACATGGGTATTGAGAGCTTTAACTTGCTCGACGCTGAGTTTTTCCAAGTCAAAGTATGGAGTGAGTTCTGTTGTAATTTTTTTTTGATACAGATTTTCATAAGTTGACACTTGAGGCTTTTCTTCAAGTGGAGGAAGCGTAGGACTTTGTAAAAAAGAAATGTATAAAAGGGCAACGGTTGCCACCATAAATACGCCTGCAACCAGCGATAAAAAAGGAAATTTCTTAGCTTGTTTCATAAATAAAACCCATACGCCACATGAAAAATGAAAGACTGTTCGCGGTCTTCTCAAAACAACCTTAAAAGCAAACGTTTTGGAAGTATTACACTCCCAAAACGTTCATTATAATGTGTCTTATTATTTTAATTTTTGAATAGTTGGAACAGATTTTACAAATTGTAAAGCCATTCGAAGTTGATTGTCTCGTTCAAGAGCCTCAACTGCCTTTGGATCGACAACGAACGTATCTTCTTCTTTTTCTTCGTCGTCATTCACTTCCAAATGTTTTTGCAAGTCTTTTTCTCTGAATGTCAAACCTTTTTCTTTTTCGCTCGGTTTTTCCCAAGGTATTTC
>CAYJHY010000364.1:0-2242 GCA_964369875.1 uncultured Mailhella sp. | reverse complement strand
CCTAAAACACCAATTTTGGCACCATAAAAATAACCCAAAGAAATATCTTTCAAAACTTCACGTTGACCGTGACGTTTGGTTACTTTGTGCATGGAATAAATAACTTTTTCTTGATCGTTACTCATATCTCTCTCTTATTACATTATTTTATTGATATATATACACGGCAAAAACCATAAATAGCTTAGAAAGTGTCGCCAACCTACTTTTTTGATTATATTTTGATCAGGTTTTGCATGTTTTTAGGTCATGTACGTTTGCGTACACTTCCTCGCACGAGCTCGTCTGGTTTTGATATAATACAAAAATCTCTAGCTGAGCGGAATTTTACTAGCCGTGTTTTGCAAAGCATTTCCACAGGCTTTTTAATACGTGTAAACCCAAATGCTTGTCAAGGATTATTCAAGAGCTGTTTTTGGTATTTCATAACATTAATTATCTTGATTAAAACCGGTTTGGTCGTAACATAAACAAAATATAAAAATTTAAAATTAGGGTGTACTTCCAAATTGAATTAATTGAATTTTGGCAAGAAAAACAAGTTTTTTGCGATGGGAGTGTGCATAAAACGTAATTAATCCGAGCAAAAAAGGCGTTTGACGCAGTCCATAAACACAAAAGGAAGAATTTGGAAGGAGACCTTAGCAAAATTATAACTTTTTTTTCATACAAAATACGCATAAATAACTTTTTAGAAAATTTCTTGAAAATATTTCAAATTTTACCTGTCAGACTATTGACACTTGTCAGTTTTTCAATAAAATAACTATGATTGTGTCTATGTTAGAATGTTTTTTTATTTACTTTGAATTGCACGTTTAATTTTGTTTGAAAATTCTGCTTCCTGTCTTGTAAGCAAAAGTTTGTTTTTGTATGAAAACTTTTTTATAAGATGATTTTGTTTCAATGGGTTATGGTGTTTTTAAACATTGTTTACTTAGCGGAGACTGCTATGAATCACGCTTCTTGGGGAATAATAGGAGAAAGTTCTTCTTTACTGGATGTATTTAAAATACTCTCTAAAGTCGCCCCCACGGACAGTACGGTTTTAGTAACAGGTGAGTCCGGAACCGGAAAAGAAGTCTTGGTTCGAGCTTTGCACAACGCAAGCAAAAGATCTGACCGTCCTTTTATCCCTGTCAACTGTGGCGCTATTCCAAAAGAATTACTCGAATCTGAATTGTTTGGCCATGAAAAAGGGGCATTTACACACGCTATCAGAACAAAACCGGGGCGCTTTGAGCTTGCGGAAGGCGGAACCATTTTTCTTGATGAAATAGGGGAGATGGATACAGCTTTGCAGGTTAAAATTTTGCGTGTTTTACAGGAAAAAGAGATTGAGCGTGTGGGGGGTAACGGCCCAAAAAAAGTAGATGTACGCATTGTTGCCGCTACAAACAGAGATTTGGAGCAAGAAATTCTTCGTGGAAATTTTAGAGAAGATTTATACTACCGATTAAATGTTATTCCTTTGCATTTACCTCCTCTGCGTGACAGGGGACAAGATGTACTTATTCTAGCCAATCACTTTCTCAAAAATTTTTGCACGAAAAAAGAGCGTGAACTTCTCACGTTGTCAGAAGATGTTGCACGAATTTTTCTGAATTATCCTTGGCCGGGTAACGTGCGTGAGCTTGAGAATTTTATGGAGCGGTTGAGCATTTTGGCTGACGGCCCTTCTGTTGTTATACCCGACTTGCCATCCAAAATTTTGACACATACAGGGGAGTTGGAAAACTTACCGCCTTTGCCGCCTATACCACTTTCCTTAAGAGAAGATTTGCTGGAACGCCCTAAAATCAAAGATAAAATACCTGACAACAGTTTAACAAAAGAAGAAAAAAAATCTTTGGCAAGCCTTTTGCAAGACAGTTTTTCAGAGAATCTCACGGATAATTCTGTTGATAATTCCTTGGGTGTATCGGAGTCGAAAAAAGAGGGCTCTCTTCAAACCACAGTAAAAACACTGCCCAGCCTAGAACTTATGAAAGAGTATGACATGGGCTTGAAAGAATTTTTAGAGATGATTGAAGATAAAATCATTGATGAAGCCTTGGCGCAAGCGGATGGGGTCAAAAACCAAACTGCTGAAATTTTGGGTATAAAGAGAACAACACTTATCGAAAAACTCAAAAAACGTAAGGACGAAACCATATAATTCCATAGGGTAGCTTTTAGTATGAAAAAAAAATCTTTCCTCACTTTATCCTCTCTGGCATTGGCTTTTCAAGCTTTCAATGCG
>CAYJHY010000363.1:0-2249 GCA_964369875.1 uncultured Mailhella sp. | reverse complement strand
TGGCTTTTCTGTTGTCGGCCAAACGGGAGTTTGTATTTTTTCTGTCGGACATATTCGTACCCTGTTGTTATCTATGAGTTTGCCATGAGTTTGTAAATTTCGCTGCTTGTCCAGCCCCTGCTTTTGGCTTGTACTCTTTTGGCTATTTCTTTGCTTGTACCGCCGAAGGGGCGTTCATCTGTAATCATTTCTAAAATTTCGTCTTGACTGTGCTTTTGCGTTTCAAGCGGAGGGCCGATAATAACGGTGATTTCCCCTAAGAGCTTACTTAAATCAGGAATATCATCGGAATAAAAATGGATATATTCTTCATGAATTTTGGTGAGCTCACGGGCAATACAGATTTCACGTTTACCAAAAATTTCATGAATATCTTGTAAACTTTCCTCGATGCGATCTTTTCTTTCAAAAAAGACGACGGTTACATCAAGATGGGCATAGGGCGCAAGACTTTTTTGCTTTTCCCCTTTTTTACGAGGCAAAAATCCAAAAAAGATAAAAGGTTGTGGTGCAATACCACTGCCTGCCAAGGCGGTGACGGGAGCGCATGGCCCCGGTATCACGCTGACAAGATAGCCTTGCTGACGAACCGCTTGCACAACCAGATAACCCGGATCGGACAAGATGGGCATGCCAGCATCGGAAATAAGAGCTAAATTATTGCCTTCTGCCAAAAGATGCAGAACGTAGTCTGTTTTTTGTGCTTCGTTATGATCGTTTATACTCAGAATTTTTTTTGCGTGAACATTCCAACGAGAAAAGGCAAGCCCTGCCCTTTTACTGTCTTCTGCCAGAACAAAATCCGCTTCTTCAAGGGTGGACTTGGCGCGTGGTGAAAGGTCACCATGGTTGCCAAGAGGAGTGGCCACCACCTTTAGACTTCCCGCTTTTTCCCCTGAGGGAGGCTTCATGAAATTCGATGACATTTTCTATATGCTCCACATGTTTTACTTGTCCTTTTGCAAAAATAACACAAACAAAATCAAAGCGCGAAGCCTTTCCCCAAGCGTGATTTTCGGATAAATACCGTATGGCGGCCTTGAGTAGGCTTTGTTTCTTCTTTTGCGTCAGGGCATGGATTGCGCCTTCTAAACCTTGGTCATCCCATTTTTCGGTACGAGTTTTTACTTCAATAAAAACAAGTACGTCTTGATAGCGACAAATAATATCAAGTTCGTAGGGATGGCATCGCCAATTTTGGCAAAGCACTTCATAGCCTTTTTTTTCAAGGTAAAGTTTGGCAATTTCTTCACCTGTCTTGCCAAATTCATAATGCCTGGCATGATTTTTTTCTTTTTGTTCACCCTGCACTTGTTTTTTACATTTTTCAAGGTACAAAGAGCGCAAATAGTTTAGCATAATCTGCCTTGTTCCATAGCAGGCTTCACGGAACGAAAATCCATTCTGTGCAAAGGGCAAGGGCCAAGTTTTTTCAAGGCTTCCCTGTGCTCTTTCGTGCCATATCCCTTGTGGGAGGCAAAACCATAACCCGGATAACGCGTATCCATGCGTATCATAAAGTTATCTCGAAAATTTTTGGCTAAAACGGAGGCGGCGGAAATAGCCGGTTCCAAGGAGTCACCCGAAACAATGCATTCTTGAGATTTTACCGATAAATCATAGGCATCAAGATAAAATTGAGGAAGGGTAAATGTTCCGTCCACCAAAAGCATGTCTAGGGCTAATTCGGGATTTTCCCTTTTTATTACGGCAAGTGCCTTGGTCATAGCCAAAAGACTTGCTTGTAAAATATTGATCTCTTTGATTTTTTTCATCCAAACAATGCCTATACCATAGGCTATGGCGTGGGCTTTTATTTCTTCTTCCAAACTATGACGTTCTTTTTCACTGAGGGCTTTTGAGTCTGTAAGACCTATGATGTCAAAATCCTTGGGGAAAATAACGGCACCGGCAACCACGGGGCCTGCAAGGCATCCCCGACCCACTTCATCGAGCCCCACCACAATTTCATCGCCTGTGAGCTCGCTTTTGGGACTTTTATATAATAAACCGTGTTGGATGACTTCTTTTTTCTTTGCCATTTTTTCCTCAATATTTCTTGTTTGTAATCTCTCAGCAGAGTTTAATCACAAATACTCATTTTGTCATTAATTTTATTTTGCGGAAGAATGAGCAAGGTACGTCATTCCAATTTACCTATTCTTGGGAGAGGGAAAACCCCTTTTGTGTACACAGGGAGTTTTCCCCCTCCCAACCCCTCCCCCTTTCCTCAAAAAACTTTAATAATG
>CAYJHY010000362.1:0-2250 GCA_964369875.1 uncultured Mailhella sp. | reverse complement strand
GTTTTTGCGGATAAATGTATCATAAGAGCTTTTTCTCCTTTGCAAACCGTTGCAGGTGCATCTGTGCTTATTCCGTTAGCCGACACTCCAAAGCGTCGCCATGTCAATCAAGAATGGCAAGAAAAACTTTTGGCTTTGCCGGATGTTTTTGCAAGTGATGAAGCCCATGAAGCCTTGTTTACCCAAATTTATTTTGGTCAACCTCAAGGTGTAGAATATAAAAAATTATCAGTTCTTACCAACCTATCTGAAAAACAACTTGAAAAATCTTTGCAAACCCTTACGTCTAAAAAACGTATTTATAGTTTTGACAAAGAGAAACGAATTTTAATTGCCGCCGAGTATGTAGATACATTCTGCAAAGATTTTCTTGATAATGTCAGCGCATTTCATAAACAAAATCCGTTGAAGGATTTTATGCCGAAAGCAACCTTGCTCTCTTCGGATTTAAACCCGAAGCTTGCACATTTTATCTTGGAACGTCTTGTTAAACAAGGTGATTTAGTTACGGATGAAACAGGTGTTCGTTTACAAGGACATAGCGTTTCTCTCGGTCAAACGGAAAATGATTATAAAAAACACTTGGAATCATTATTTAAAACTCAAAAATCCACTCCTCCGATCCTCAAAGAATTAGTAGCAGAAAGCGGCAAGACTCAAAAGGATGTTTTAGTAGTATTACAGCTACTTATTCAAGAAAATTTAATTGTGAAAATTACAGATGGTATGTATTTTGATGCGGAGTTTATACGTAATATTCAAAAAGAAATGCTTCAATTTTTCAGTAGAAACAGTGAGATGAATCCCACGGACTTTAAAGCCATATCGGGAGGCCTCACCAGAAAATACTCCATTCCGGTATTGGAGTATTTTGATAAAGAGCGCATTACCATACGGGTTGGTGATGCCAGAAAACTACGCAATACCCAGCTGTTATCGGATATGCAATGAGTGTTATAGGTCAAAGTCCTTCTTTTATTGCGCTTGATTTTGAAACTTCTGATTTCAAAAAAAATAGTGCCTGTGCCATCGGAATGGTAAAAATTAAAGACCATGCTATTGTTGAAACGTTTTATAGCCTTATTCGCCCACCCAGTAAGTATATACGGTTTACCGAAGTGCATGGGCTCACGTGGAACATGCTCTGTGACAGCGCCAATTTTGGAAGTGCATGGCCACAGATTAACGATTTTATTCAAGGTGCTTCAGGTTTTATAGCTCATAATGCCAGTTTTGACAGAGGTGTTTTATATGGTAGTTGTGAGCACTATCAACTTAACCCACCACCTTTGCCGTTTTATTGCACGCTAAAAGCTTCACGTGCGCATTTTGGATTGAAAAAAAATTCCCTGAGTGATGTTTGTACCTTATTAAATATTCCTCTTGAGCACCACAATGCACTTTCAGATGCAACGGCATGTGCTAAAATTTTCTTACATTGCCAAGCGCAAGAATACAATTTGGATAAGTTTCTTTTAGGGAATAAAAAGTAATAACCCTTAATACCAGCAAGGAAAAATTTATGATAAGCGTTGATATCCATACCCACACTTCCTATGGACACGGTTCAAGCACTGTATTGGAAATGTTTATGGCCGGCCAAAGCAAAGGCTTGACCGTGCATGGTTTTTCTGAGCATTCTCCTCGTCCGTTGGGTTATGATTATACCAACGAATACAGAGATCATCTCGCAAAATTTTTTCCCCAATATCTTCACGAAGTGAAGGAGCTACAGAAAAACCAAGATACAACAAAAGTTCTTCTCGGTCTCGAACTTGATTGGTTTGAAAAAGAATTGGATCTTATGCATCATTATGCCGAACAAGAAAACTATGATTACATTATTGCAGGCATACATTTTTTGGATAAATGGGGATTTGACGACCAAGCTTCCCACTGGACTGTGCTAAGACAACAAGAAAAAGAAAGATTTTATACCGCCTACTATAAAACCATGATAGAAATGGCAAAGACAAAGCTTTTTCATGTACTTGCTCATCCAGACCTTATCAAGATTTTCAGTGTAGACGATTTCCACGCATGGCTTCCCAAAAATCTTAATCTTGTAGAAGAGGCGCTTATTGCCTGTAAAGAAGCGAATATGGTAATGGAAATTTCAACAGCCGGTCTCAGAAAGCCCTGTGCAGAAATGTATCCCTGTCGATCTATTATGGAAATCGCACAGAAAAATTCCATAGGTATTAGCTTTGCTTCCGATGGACACTGTGTTAACACCATTGCCCATAAGTT
>CAYJHY010000361.1:0-2251 GCA_964369875.1 uncultured Mailhella sp. | reverse complement strand
ACGCTAAACGTGGTAAAGAATTTACAAAGGCCGCCAAAGAAATTATCATTGCGGCAAAAGGTGGCGGCGAACCAAGTCATAACGCCCGTTTGCGTGCGGCTATTGCGGCTGCAAAAAGCGTCAACCTACCCAAAGATAAAATTGAAGCGGCTATCAGAAAAGGTACAGGCCAAGATGCAGGTGGTGAACTTTTTGAAATCACTTATGAAGGTTATGCACCCGGCGGTATTGCTGTAGTTGTTGAAACCGCAACCGACAATAAAAACAGAACTGTTGCCGAAGTTCGTCACGTTTTTTCAAAGCATGGCGGTTCCATGGGAGAAAGCGGTGCTGTTAGCTGGATGTTTGATAAACTTGGTGTGATTACCCTCAGCAAAGAAAAATATGCCGAAGAAGATGAAGTGATGAATTTCGCCTTGGAAGCAGGCGCTGACGACATTCAAGACGACGGCGAAATCTGGGCAATTCACACTGCCATGGAAGATTTTACGGCTGTTCGTGATAATCTTGAGCAAGCAAATATTGAAATGCAATCAGCTGAGCTTAGCTACGTCCCTAAGAACTATGTAGCCGTTGATGCCGATACCGCAAGAAAGCTTATTCGTTTCAACGATGCAATGGAAGACCTTGATGACGTTCAAAATGTGTATTTCAACTTTGAATTACCTGATGACTTTGAAGAGTAATCCATAAGGTCGCAGTATTTATACGCTGTAATAAAAAGAGGGGAGATTATAAATTTTCCCTCTTTTATTATAATAAATTTAGGATACGTTTTGTATTGTTTTTTGAGTGGGGATTTTTTGTTTTCCCTCAATAATTCTAAAGTAATAAAAATAAATTTATGAAAATTATTGGTATAGATCCGGGATCCAGTCTCACGGGTTGGGGAATTATTGAAGAAATATCAGGCTGCCTCAGTTTGGTTGATTGCGGTGTGATTCGCACCCGTTCTTTATCCAAGCAAAATAATTTTGCTTCACGTCTTGGTTTGATTTTTCAAGAGCTTAATGCTATTATCTCTTACTATTCTCCGACAGAAGCCGCCATCGAACAAGCGTTTACCGCTAAAAATGCGGCAACGGCCTTAAAGCTTGGACAAGCTCGAGGGGTTGCGGTAGCAGCATGTGCTTTACATCATTTGGAAATTTTTGATTACGAACCCACAGTGGTGAAAAAAGCTTTGGTTGGAACCGGACGTGCCGACAAGGAACAAGTAGCTTTTATGGTAGGGAAAATCCTTAATATCAAAACTGAAAATTATAAACTTGATACGACGGATGCTCTTGGGATTGCTGTTTGTCATAGCACTATGAGAAAGTATAGACTTTTGGAAAATGCGGTCAAACGTAGCTAATAAACATTTTATAACGAGGTATTTTTTATGAGAATTAAATGGTTTGGACATTCTGCATTTGAAATTTTTTCTGAAAATACATCTATCTGGATTGACCCATTTTTTACAGGCAATCCCTTTGCACCCAATTGGCGAGACCAAAGCCCTCCCGATTTGATTTTGGTGACTCATGACCATAATGATCACCTCGGGGATACTATTGATATTCTGAAAGAAACCAATGCAGAAGTTTTAAGTTTAGCCGATATTTGTTATTCCTTACCCGCACTGGGTGTTTCTCACGAAAAAATACTTTTCGGCGGAAATGGCATGAACATAGGTGGAACCATAGAATATAAAGGTTTTAAAATTACCATGACAAATGCAGTTCACTCTTCTGTGCATGGCGTGCCTACCGGTTTTGTGATTAGCGATCCCGAGGGTAAAACTGTTTATCATGCAGGTGATACAGCTCTTTTTGGTGATATGGCATATATTGCCGAACGTTATGTAATTGACGTGGCACTTTTACCCATCGGTGGTCATTTCACTATGGATGCTATAGATGCCTCTAAAGCCTGTCAATTGGTGGAAGCAAAAGCGGTTATTCCTATGCACTATGGGACATTTCCTATTATTGCTCAAAATACAGATGAGTTCCGTGATCAGTTGAAAGTTTTTTCTCCACAAACCACCTTTATATACATGGATGCGGGTGAAATGATTTCTATTTAAGAAATCTTCCCGAAACATTTTAAAGCCTCGCTATAATTTATAAAATAATCCCTTTTTCTAGTTTGTTTAAACCTAAATGCTGTACGGAATGTTGTTTTCATAAAACAAACTGTCACGTTTAAAGTTTTTTCGGGAAAGGGGGAGGGTTTGGGCGGGGGAAAACTCCCTTTTGTTCACAAA
>CAYJHY010000360.1:0-2261 GCA_964369875.1 uncultured Mailhella sp. | reverse complement strand
AAAAAAGGTAGGTCAATATGATATACAACATCCGTAAAGCACAAGGCAATCACAAAAGGTCTTTATTTTCCAGGGTATTATTCAATGACGATGCCTATAAAAGAGTTCAAACTCGAAGAAAGACTTCTGTCAGCTTTTTGACCAAATCCTTTTTTCTGATGGTTTTTTGTCTCGGTATGATTATCCCGACTGACGTTCACGCAGTACGTCTCAAAGATATTTCCAGTATTTCAGGTATTCGTGACAACCAATTGACAGGTTACGGCCTTGTGGTCGGCCTCAACGGTTCGGGCGACACCAGAGACACCTTTACAGCCTCCACTTTGGGAAACATGCTCCAAGGCATGGGCATAGCCGCAGATTCCGCCAATATTCAAGCCAGAAACGTGGCCTCGGTTATGGTTACCGCCAATATTCCGGCAACCGCCAAAGCAGGCTCTTCCATTGATATCACAGTTTCCAGTATCGGCAGTGCAAAAAGCCTTGAAGGTGGCGTGCTTTTGCAAACACCTTTAACAGGTATTGACGGCCAAGTTTACGCCATTGCTCAAGGCCCTCTCTTGGTAGGCGGTTATTCTGCCGGCGGTGCGGCCGGTGGCGGTGTTCAAAATAACAGCACCACAGTGGGTACAATTCCAAGCGGAGCCGTGGTTGAGCGTGAAATTCCTTTTTCTTTCAACAGCCAAGCCGAGCTTAACATTAATATGCATGTGCATGACTTCACCACCACCCAAGACACCGTGGAAAGCCTCAACCAAAGCCTTGGTGGAAATTTTGCTTCTGCCCTTGACGCTTCCACCATTAAATTACAAATCCCCCCATCTTTCCAAGGAAATTTGGTTCCCCTTATAGCATCCATTGAAAACATCAACATCACCCCCCAAAACGTGGCGAAAGTGGTGGTTGATGAAAGAACGGGTACCATCGTTATCGGTAAAGACGTTCGCCTTGCACGAGTTGCTGTGGCGCACGGTAATTTACAAGTAACCATACAAGAAAGCACCGCGGTTTCTCAGCCCAACGCCTTTTCCCAAGGAACCACAGTGGCATCTCCTGTAAGTGAAGTAACCGCCAGAGAAGAAATGAGAAATCTAAACCTTGTAGAAGGCGCAAGTTTGCAAGAACTTGTGGACGGTCTCAACTCCATCGGCGCAACCCCACGAGATTTAATCAGTATCTTAAAAACTTTGAAAGCTTCAGGTTCTTTATATGCTGAATTGGAGGTATTATAATATGAGTAACGATATGAACATGATGACAGACATGGCTCTCACAAGGGCAACTCAAGGCAATTTTACTTCCCATCAACATAAGGCGCTTAACACAGCAAACGAACAAGACACACAAAAGAAAAGACAAGAATTACAAAGCGCTTCCGAAGGTTTTGAAGCTATCTTTATCCAAAAAATGTGGGAACAAATGCGTTCTTCCATTCCTGAAAATACCTTGCATGGCAGTAAGGAAGAAAAATATTGGCAATCCATGTACGACCAACAACTCGGAAAGGATATGGCCTCAGGTGGCGGTATCGGTCTTGCAGATATGATGGTTGAACAGCTCACCGCCGAGAGATTAAGCTCCCCCACCAATGCTTTCGGTCGTAGCCCCTTGGCCATTGCCCCTGCTCCTTTGATGCAAGAAAAGAGCGCAACCAACCAAAACAATCTTCAAAATAGTGCTTCTGTAAATACTGTAAACACACAAAATATTGCGTCTGCTCAGAATATACACAGAGGGCAATCAGCTCAGCAGACTCAAATGGCTCAAATGGCTCAAATGGCAAGCCCTCAAGTCAATCAGTCAAATGCTCAAGTGGCTCATCAAAACACAAGCACCGATAATTTCTATCAACAGTTTGAATATGATAAAGCCCACAACCATACAGGCGCAATGCAAGCAACACAAGCTCCTGTGCAAAATGCGCAAGGTCAAAATATTTCCGTGGCTCAAGCGGGTATTCGTCCTACCGTGGTGAATAGCAACCAAAATACCAACGCTTTTTTACAGGAACAACCAAGCCAAGCAGAATTTTATAATACTGCAATCACAAGTAATGGCAGCATAAATCAGCCCCAATCCATGGGAAATGCGCAACAAGTTCAAGCAACAAATCAAAATAGTTCCTTGATTAGCCAAACTTTGGCTGAACTTGAAAGCTCTGCCAGTCCTACTACACCTACCGTAGTGCGTACCACCTATGTGACAAATTTACCGCCTTCCGAAAGAAAAGGTGCTTTACTTGACGCCAGAGGAAATATCAC
>CAYJHY010000359.1:0-2262 GCA_964369875.1 uncultured Mailhella sp. | reverse complement strand
GTAGAAGCTTTTGAAAAAATGCAAGAGCAACTGGACGCCAAGGCACGGCAGGCTCAAAACACGGATGAGGGGATAAACAGGTTTGGGTGGCAAAGTTCTGCCGCTCTGCTTGGAAACAGTTATCGAAAACAATAAACCTTTATAAGAGTTTGCCGTAAGGTACGTTCTTATAAAAACAATATTTGGTAAAAACATAAAAACAAACACAGGTACAAAAAACTGCCGAAATGAGCAATAGGTGCTCCTTTCGGCAGTTTTTTTTAATGCGTAAAAATTTACTTTTCAAAAAAGGGGCGATAGGCTATTCTTTGAAAGGTGTTTATATGAAGCAACACTTCAAAATAAAAGATAACACAAAGAGAAATCCAATGGATAGAAGTATAATCGGAAAATTTGAACTGCATGGAACGGACGAAAACGCAAGGGCAGGCCTTTTGCAAACCGCCCATGGTGCCATCGAAACCCCCATTTTCATGCCTGTGGGCACGGTGGGCAGTGTCAAGGCAATTGCTCCCGACGACTTGGGAGATATTGGCGCACAAATTATTTTAGGTAATACCTATCATTTGTATTTGCGCCCCGGTGATGAGCTGATCGCACGTCGTGGCGGTTTGCATAAATTTATCGCTTGGGACAAACCTATTTTGACCGATAGCGGTGGTTTTCAGGTTTTTAGCTTGAACTCCCTTTGTAAAATGTCAGACGAGGGCGCGGAATTTCGTTCCCACTTGAACGGCTCCAAGCACTTTTTCAGCCCCGAAAAAGCCATTTCCATCCAACGCAATTTAAATTCCGACATTATGATGCAATTGGATGAATGTATCGGCTACGGTGCCTCGGAAAAAGACGCCGAAAAAGCCATGCGTCGCAGTATCGCTTGGGCGAAGCGTTGCCGTGAAGCCTATCCTCCTCAGTTCGTACACGATATGCCAAGGGATGAGTTTGCCGTGGGCGAATACTCAAGAGGAAACTTGCTCTTTGGTATTGTTCAGGGGGAAACCTACGATCATTTGCGTGAAGAATCTGCCCGTGCCCTCATGGACATCGGCATGGAAGGCTACGCCATAGGCGGTTTGGCAGTGGGAGAACCCAAGCATGTGATGGTGAAAACCGTCAAGCAACTAAACCCCATCTTACCCACAGACAAGCCACGCTACCTTATGGGCGTCGGCACTCCCTTGGATATCCTATACGGCATCGAAAACGGTGTGGATATGTTCGATTGTGTTCTGCCCACCAGAAACGCACGAAACGGCACCCTTTACACCTCCCACGGTAAAGTAAATATCAAGCGCCTTGAATACGCCGAAGACGACAGCCCACTCGATGAAAATTGCTCTTGTTACACCTGCCGAACCTTTAGCAAAGCTTATTTACGACACCTCTACGCAAGCCAAGAACTTCTCGCCTTCAGGCTCAATTCATTGCACAACCTCACCTATTTCCTAAATATGGTGCGTGGGGCAAGGCAAGCAATTCTTGAAAAACGCTTCAAAGAATTCAAACTCACCTACGAAGCCATTTACCCCGAAGAAAACGAAAAATTTAGTGAATAAGATTTTATTTAGAGGTAAAGTGTTTTTTGGGAGGGGGGAAACCCCTTTTGTGTGACCGCAAGATGACGCTCGGGGCTACATCCTGTAGCCCACTCGCTCTCACTCACAAGAAGCGTGGTTCTTGTTTCGCTCGCACTGCGTGGCTTGCCACTTCCTGTGGCAGTTTAGGAAAAAGTTTCCCCATCTTTATAAAAAGGGCAACCCCTCCTCCCTTCCTCAAAAAACTTTAATATTAGAGCATTTCCAATGAAAAATAATTTTCTCAATGCTCTAAACAATTCAGTATCAGGTTTAAAATGACGAAACACAGTAAAGAAGAAATCCAAAAATATTTTTGGGAAAACGACGGCATGGCAAAGGCTCTTGAAATCACCGTGGAAGAAGTGGGCGAAGGGTATTCCGTAGTGTCCATGCCCATAAAGGACATGCACCTCAACGGCTTACGAACCACTCACGGTGGCGCAGTCTTCACCTTGGCAGACATTGCCTTTGGGGTGGCCTGTGTGGGTGCCGGTTATTGTTGCGTAACGGCGCAAAGCTCCCTGTCTTTTCTCAACACGGGCACAAAAGCCCCCATCCGTGCCACCTGTGAAAAAATAAAGCTCGGTAGAAGCCTCTTTGTTTATACCCTCAGCGTGCACGACGGATCAGGAAAACTTCTCGCACAGGGACAAATGACAGGCTACAAGCTCGGTACCTTTGAAGA
>CAYJHY010000358.1:0-2265 GCA_964369875.1 uncultured Mailhella sp. | reverse complement strand
AAGACTTTATGATAGGACAACTAAAAAACTATCTTGCCACTGCAAACGAAGATTTCCTCAACAGTTCAAAAGAACGAAAAACTCTTTAGTTTTTATTAGTTGGGAGGGGGAAAACCCTCCCCCTTTCCTCAAAAAACTTTATTATTTAGAGTTTATTATTCAAATGGTAGAATTTGTATTATATATTGGAATGGCATTATACACGGTGTCCCATAAGAATAAAACCTCACGAAAACACAAAACAACAGGAGAATCTATGTCCTTTTTTCAAAGACCCATCGATCATTTAAATGTTACTGTCCCAAATTTGGCCAAAGCACTTGATTTTTACACTAAGGTGCTTAATTTTAAAGTTGTCGAGCAATACAAAAAAAACGGTATGGAATTTGTTTTCATCACTGACGGCACTTTAACCTATGAACTTATGCAAAATACAAGTGTTTCCCAAGCCACTTTGGATCATATCGCCTATGTGTCAACCGACATCGAAGCTGATTACAAATACTTCCAAGATACAGATCCAAGTGTATTACTCGGTGAAATCGGCTTTGTGGATTTTTTATTTGAAAACGGTGTGTATTATTTCTTCATTAAAGGTGCCGGTGGAGAAAGAATAGAATTTTGTCAAAAAAAATAGAGGACTTTATGAACACAATATTTACAAGACGCAGTATACGAAACTTTCTTGATAAAGAAGTAGAGCAAGAAAAAGTAGAAAAAATTCTCAAAGCAGCCATGCAAGCACCCTCCGCAGGTAATGGACAGCCTTGGG
Organism: uncultured Mailhella sp.; assembly: GCA_964369875.1. GTDB lineage: Bacteria > Desulfobacterota > Desulfovibrionia > Desulfovibrionales > Desulfovibrionaceae > Taurinivorans. The sequence goes on along the minus strand of CAYJHY010000358.1, from coordinate 1,493 downwards.
AATTCATCGTTGTACGCGGAAAAGAAAACCTTGAAACCTTATCAAAATATAATCCCTATGCCGGCTCTCTAAAAAAGGCCAATGTGGGAATTGTCGTCCTTGGCAACCCCCAAAAAAGCCCTTTTGCAGACTACCTACAACAAGATCTCGGAGCGGTAACCCAAAATATCCTCTTGCAAGCCGCAGAACTTGGCCTTGGCACTTGCTGGTTCGGTACCTGTCCTGATAAAGCAAGAATGGATTATATTTCTAAACTCTATCAACTCGAAAGCCACATCGTACCCTTTAGCGTTATCTCACTCGGCTACCCCGACAAAGAAAACGCCAATCACTTTGTAGACAGATTCGACCCCTCCGCTATCCGCTATATTGGTTAATATAAAGATTTTTTTGAGGGGGAAACCCTATTTTTGATGCCAAAAATAAGGTTTCCCCCTCAAACTCCCCCTTCCTGAAAAACCATATATATTTATTTGTTAAATAATTGGGTTTTCCAAGCCTCCACAAAATGCCAAGCCCCGTAAACGAAGTTTACGGCGCTTGGCTATTGAGGGGGTTTGGGGGAAATCATTTCCCCCAAAAAATCTCCCAAAAAATTCTCAAAAAAACTATAGAATATCAATTCTGCCTTCGCCTTTGGGGTTGGCGTATTTTTTGCCAATTCTTCCGTTATGATTTTCTATGACGTACTTAATAAGGAGTTCACTGTCGACCATAAACATATCTTTTAGGATGGTGGCGTTTTTGAACATGGCCATACCATCCCCGTGTTTTTTGAGAACATAGTCATTGCCTGCGACGGTGTAAAGTTTATTTTCGTCGAGGGGTTTACCATTAATCATGATGTTTTTAACACGATATTCACCTTCAACAGCGATAAAGTTTCCGCGTCCGTCAAGCTTAACGGAAGTAGGGACTTTGGTATCGATTGTATAGGTCATACCTGAAACATGAATAAGCCCTGCATCTGCTGTCGGGGAAGATTTCGCCCCCATTTCCAAGGCATCTTTAAGGCTTTTACCTGTTATTTCAACGGAGATAATATTATTGCTAAAGGGATGTAGGTTAATGATTTCATTGAAGGTTATATCACCTTTATCAACATTTGCGCGTATTCCGCCACCGTTGATAATGGCCACGTCGGTATCAAGGATTTCACGATAAGCATCGGTGATAAAATTGCCGAGGTTGGTTTCTCCCATTCTTGCAAGAGGTTCGTCGCCTTTGCTCATAAGGAGTTCATATTCGGTATAAGCCACATTTTTTTCTAAAATTGCTTTGAATTCATCCTTGATGGTATCGACCAAGGCTTGAACTTCGGCGTCTTTTTTGGTGTATGAGCCGTTTTGTCCAACGAGTACCGCAACAATATCTTCATTATCGGATTTGCTTGGATCGATGGTCACTTGACCGATGGCATTTAGCTTGGTGCCTGTTTGTGATAAAATAACGTCATTACCGGCTTTATCTTTATGAATTTCCCCTTCGATGAC
>CAYJHY010000357.1:0-2268 GCA_964369875.1 uncultured Mailhella sp. | reverse complement strand
GGGCGCTCTCCGTCCATATTCTTAAGCTTTGGAAAGCTTGCGAGGAGTTGATGCACCAAAGTTTCTTCTTGGCAAGAAGGGCAAGGATGCACAGTTATTCCGGCTTTTTTATTAATAATTGCTATATCGTCGTCTTGGTGTAAAATTTCAAAGGCCATTTCATCACCAAAAAGAGTAGAACTTGCCTCGAGAGGGGATTGCACTTCGGGTATAAAAACGTCCACTTCTTCCCCGCCTCTAATCTTTTGCGAGGCTTGGGTGCAAACAACGCCATTGAGTTTAACGTGACCGTCTTCCAAAAGTTTTTTTACTCTGCTTCTGGAAAAATTCGTTTCTTTACTCACCGCCACATCAAGACGTTTGCTTTCTTTTTGTGCTATAAATATCATAATATACTCTTTATGGTTACAGGCCGTTTTTTATGCAAAAAAAAACCCTCAAAAGTTGAGGGTTTTTTCGCTTTATAAAAGCTTATATTATTCTTCTGTTTTGCTTTTATCTTTAGAGATAACAGAAAGAACAGAGAAGTTGCTTTTGTATACAACGCTTACGCCTTCAGGAAGGATAAGGTCGGCGGCACGAAGGTTTGTGCCAAGGTCGAAATCAGTGATATCAACGTCAAGAATACGAGGCATAGCTTGAGGTTTTGCGCTCAATCTTACTTCTTCACGGTAAATTTCCATTTTACCACCGGCTTTTACACCTTTAGAAGTACCTACGAAGTTGATACGTACGTTGATTTCAATTTCTTTATCAAGGTCAACACCGTAAAAGTCTACGTGTGTGAAAGAGCTTTTCACAGGATGGTATTGCGCATCCCAAACGAATACTGGGTAAGTTTCTTTTTGGCCGTTGTCTTCAATTTCAAGATTGAAAACGTTGGTACGACCAACTTGGCTGTATACTTTGTTCAATGGGTTCATAGCCATTTGAACAAGAATGTTTTTACCATCGGGCGCATAGTACACACCGGGCACAAGAGCCTCTGTACGTAAACGACGGTTAGGACCTTTACCAAGGGCTTCACGTTTTTGCACGGAAAGGGTTTTCATCTCAGACATGTTAATCTCCTTAGTGTACTCATACGCTTCAAAAAAAAGCGCATCACATATATTTATTTTTGCCCGCTACTTTCGCTACGTTCTTAGCCAAAAAGGGCGCTGACAGATGATCCATCATGAATATTACGGATACTTTTAGCAAGCACACCTGCAACACTGACCACTTGCAACTTTTCACAATCATCAGCTCTTCCACCCATCGGAATGGTATCTGTAACGATAACAGATTTGAAAGGCGCATCGTTCAAGCGTTGCACAGCCGGACCGGAAAGCACAGCATGCGTAGCACAAGCATGCACTTCCAAAGCTCCGTTTTGCAACAAAACATCAGAAGCGGCACAAATTGTACCCGCGGTATCTATCATATCATCAACCAAAACTGCGATTTTGCCTTCCACATCACCAATAACGTGAGTAGCAGTCGCTTGGTTTGGACGATCTCTTCTTTTATCGATAATAGCAAGACCCGCGTCCATTTGCTTAGCAAAAGCTCTGGCTCTCTCCACACCACCGGCATCAGGCGAAACCATAACGATTTCACCGCGAAGGTGACGTAAATGTTCCAAAAGAACAGGTGATGCATAAAGGTTATCAACCGGACAGTTGAAGAAACCTTGAATTTGACCGGCATGTAAATCAACCGTTACTACACGTTGTGCGCCTGCTACAGTCAAAAAGTCTGAAACAAGTTTAGCACTGATAGGAGCACGGGGACTTACTTTACGATCTTGGCGTGAATATCCGAAATAAGGAACTACAGCCGTAATACGACCGGCACTTGCTCTCTTCAAAGCGTCAAGAATAAGACCGAGTTGCATAAGATTATTATTGGCGGGGTTACAGGTGGGCTGTATAACAAAAACATCATGCCCACGAACACTGGCGCCTATCTCAACACGAATTTCACCATCACTAAAGGTTTCGGTAAGTACGGGGGTTAACGGACATCCTAAATAGTCAGATATTTTTTCCGCAAGTTTAGGGTTTGCCGTTCCTGTTAAAATCTTTAAATCCCCATACATGAGATTATCCTTATATTGTGTTAAGAAAAGAAAAATGGCTGGGATGAGAGGGATTGAACCTCTGAATGCCTGAACCAAAACCAGGTGCCTTACCGCTTGGCGACATCCCAACAAATTACAAAAAGGAGCTTATGCACTTTCAAAAAATATGTCAAGTAAAAATTTGAGATTTTTTTTATTTTTTT
>CAYJHY010000356.1:0-2274 GCA_964369875.1 uncultured Mailhella sp. | reverse complement strand
ATTTATCTGTCTTCCTTGTTTGAGCAGTTTTTAACACCGGCCCTGCTTCCCGTACTTACCTTTATTCTTGCGATGATCCTTTCTTTTTCAACGGGAACTTCTATGGGAACCATGGCAATTGTTTCGGTGATTTCACTTCCCATGGCTCTTGAAATGGGGGTGGATGTTCCGCTTGTTGCAGGCGCAATTTTTGGCGGTGCGATCTTTGGTGACCACACCTCACCCATCTCAGACACAACAATCATGTCTTGCGCGACAACAGGCTGCAACGTGATTGATCACATTAAAACACAGTTGCCGTATGTGACTGTTTTTGCTGGTGTATCAATCGTTCTTTATACTGTTATGGGCTTTATTCTTTAGGGCGAGTCTTCGTTTCGTGAATCGCCAAAGCCGCTTTCATTTATGCTTTTTACACTTCAATGTTCGGACGCTCCAATGAGCGGTTTAAAGCATTTATAGGATTTTGGGGAAATGATTTAAGAATAGATAGAGCACTCATTTGAAATAATAGTGTAAGAAAAATCGACAAAATTGTCGGATTTTCTTACACTATTATTTTTTACTTTATTGGAATGAGTTGGTATTTCACATGTTTGTATTTTTGGCATCTTTATTGCTGATTATTTTGAGGCAAAGAATAATATTGTTCATTTTTGGAGGTTTTATGAAAAAAATTATGGGTACGATATGCGCTTTAGTGATGACTGCATCTTTTTCAACTGCGCAAGCCTCTATCTTAACTGATTGGACCTATGGACTTAGTTCTGCTACATCAAATTTAAATGGTGAGTTAGGGATTATATATGATAGTAATTTTGTAGATGGCCAAGGTCTATCATTTCAAACCGGTGGAATTTTCAACTCTGTTGAAGCTCAATTTGATCAAACCGGTGCTTTTGGGGTGACAGGCAGTATAACTCAAACCTCCGGTGAGTATGTTTTTAGACATGACACAGGTTTGACGCCGTCCTCAAATATAATAAATAATGAAAAAATTACCGACTTGTCATTTCAATACGACGTCACATCCGCCGGCGGTGAAGTTGCTTTCAGTTTGACATATACCTTACCCTTGTATTCCTACTATGATGCAACACACAATACTTCTTACATTTATTATGATACTTCAAAAGTAGTCACAACAGGTCAAATCTCTGCTATGTATGATGATTACCTTTATGTTGCGCTCGGTTTCAATTTGATGGTAGATGGCAAAACGCTAACCGAATACACCGCTGCAAACGGTTCTACCTATAGTGGTTGGGCTGTTAACGCTGAGACAATGTCTAGCTATTATGACAATTATGTAGTCGGTGGTGAGAACATTGCTATCGGTGACAAAAGATGGGATGGTTTTGAAGTTAAAAGTTCATTCAATATGCTGAGTTACCAAATTGGCGGTGCGTTACCCAGTGGTCTTGACTTTGATCTAATAAATGCTCTTCCTGATAGTCCGACTCCTACTCCGGAGCCTGCAACCATGCTTCTTACAGGTTTAGGCTTGGCCGGCTTAGGTGCTCTCAAGCGTCGTCGCAATAAAGTTGCATAAATGATTTTACATGTTGACCTTGTAACAATACTTATATAGTCATTGTCGAAAATAATAATCGCAAAAAAGAAAGCATACCTTGTGTAAGGTATGCTTTCTTTTTTTAATTTTATTTATATACTGTCTATATGATAGTATAATACTATAAATTTTGATTTGAGTGGTTGGGATACTTGTTCTTTTTTTAGTAATCCCTATTTCACAACAGATGTGTTTTGTAAAGTATTTACCACGCTATCCAGTTTGCCTGCTTGAGCAATCAGGTCATGGGTAATTTGTGAAGAGTTTTCCATGCCATGGGCGGTTTGATCGATAACTTGCTCAAAGGCTACAAGGGCATTGGCAATTTTAGAACTGTCGTCGGAAAGACCTGAAACAGAGTGGGCGATTTTTTGCACTTGTTCCACATTTTCCTGAGCCAAAGCCACAATGCTTTGCAAGGCAACATCGGCTTCACGGGCAAGTTCTGTGGCTGTGCTGACCGCCGCATACGTTTTATCCATGTTTTTGTCATTGGTTGCGGAGGCTTCTTGGACTTTATTGATTGCTGTGGAAACATCTTGCGTGGCAAGCATGGTTTTTTCTGCAAGCTTTCTCACTTCATCCGCAACCACCGCAAAACCACGTCCGCTTTCGCCCGCTCTTGCGGCCTCAATGGCGGCGTTGAGGGCAAGTAGGTTGGTTTGGTCTGCAATGTCGGTGATGGTGGAAAGAATTTTGCT
>CAYJHY010000355.1:0-2310 GCA_964369875.1 uncultured Mailhella sp. | reverse complement strand
TTTCCAAAGCACGCAAACCTTTTTGGCGTACACGTCTATCAAAGTAATCGGGTTCTGCTTGTTGTTCTATAAAAATCATACATCCCAACCTTGTTCTTCGCAAACGTCAAGAAAATCCAGCCATAAAGGATCCATATCTGAAATCACTCCGTCAAAATCAATGGCCAATTGCTTTGCTTCCTCCTCTGTGGGGTCATCCGCAACCAGAAAATCCTTCATTCTCAAAAAGAGTTTTTCCTTTTTCAAAGAAAATTCCGTGGAAAGACCAAAGGCTTCACTGGTAAGCCACATGGAGGCGTTCCCTTTTCGAAGAAATGTTTTTTGTTTAGCCTCCACTTCTTTCTTTTTGGCATTATAATCAATATTTATCCATGCGTCATGCTCACTGTCTTCCTCTTCGTCAAATATTCCTTCCAGAGACAATAAAGTGAACGGTGAGTGGGTGATGGTAATAATTTGGATTTGTGGATCTATTGTTTGTGAAGCTTCTTCAGCGCTTTTGCAGTCGACTTGTTCATTAATTTCACAGCCCGCCTCCCGCACAACCTCCAAGAGGGTCGGTAAAATAGAGCGTTGCCAACGAGGATGTAGGTGCGCATCAATTTCATCTATTAAAAAAGTAATTTGATTGGAAGGAACTTTATTGAGGAGTTCGCTTGCTCTTCCATGTTCCGTCACCGTCCAAACAAGAAGATATGCCAAAGAAATAATACGTTTAATAGCAGAAGAAGCATATAAAATCGGCACTTCGTCACTATAAGGCATGCGAAGACTTGGAATATCCCTTGCATCATTCAAGTCAACACGAGTCAACTTTCCTATACGCAGCTCTTCGTCTCCCGCTGACAAATGTTTCAAAGCATTTTCCAGTTTTTTGAAGGCTTCCCCATTTTCTTTTTGCCATGACGCCCAGTCTCGAATAATGCCATTACATAGAACTTTTCCGTCCTTTGTTTCAAGGCCGTTCCACAGTTCATCAAGGGTAAATATATAGGCCGGTTGTCGTGAAGAGCGGTTTGTTTTATTTCGATCGATTTTATTACGTGTTGAATCCCAAAGAGCGAAGCTACCGTCAGGCATTGCGTAAAGCACTATACCGTCAGCAAGAGGGCATACATCGTCCCTTTCCCATGCTTGCGCCTCGTAATCAAAATGACCTCGACAAGTAATAGGTTTTACACTTTCATTATTTTCTTTAAGGTAATAGGTAAAACCAATCTCCCCAACCTGCTTTTTGTGAGGTCGAGCCATATAGCCATGCATAAGTTTAGGATTGACGTCATGTGCCCACGTTCCTGTCAGTGCCCACCAAATAAGATCGAGCAAGAAACTTTTCCCAAGCCCGTTATCACCGGTAATCACATTAAATCTTGAACCAAATTTCAAATCTAAGTTTTTTATGGGGCCGACTGATTTTGTTTTTAAACTACTTATCATGTATTACCTCTTTGCTTGTTCTTGGGAGGGGGAAACCCCCTTTTGTGTACAAAAGGGAGTTTTCCCCCTCCCAAACCCTCCCCCTTTCCTCAAAAAACTTTAATAATGGGACGGTAAATTTTTAAAAGCATATTTTGTTATACCACACTGTTAGGTGTGAAGAAAATTAGAGAGGCGCCCCTTCTCCCTTTCCCAAAAAACTTTAATGTTCATAATATTTTTGGATATTAAAGGGCTTACTTCTATAAACTGGATAGCTTTAAATTTAGATCCACGAATACCTAAAGAATCTTCAACAATTGACGATTATTATTAAATAATACTTATTTTATTCCTACTAAAAATGCAATATAAAATTATGATAAAGGAGAAATATATGATTGGCGGTATATCTTCAGCATACGAACAGCCCTTTACGATTACCAGTGATTCCGGTTTTGGTAGCAGTCAACATAGCAGAAGTTCCGGCAGAAGTTCTGCAGGTGGCACACAAAGAACCGAGCATGACAGCGAAAACAGTAATGATAAGCAAAAGGCCTTAGAGCTTGAAAAAAGTTTGTTACAATCAACATTACTTGTTTTAAAAAGCAAAACAGGGGAAGACGCAGCCTCTGCAGAATTGCTTAGCAACATTGAAGCAAAAATTGAAAACATTTCCAATGAAATCAAGGTAACAAAATCAAAAACCAGCACACCTCAATACGATGATCTTTCAAGAGCAATTTTGAACCCTGTAGACAAAGTTCAAATAAGCGCCGAAGGCCGAGAAATGGCTAAATCTATGGCATAAAAAGAATTTTATGTTTAGTTTTAAAGTATATTTTAAGGGGAGGATTTTTTATAATCCTCCCCTTACTTTTATTTTAAAATTCA
>CAYJHY010000354.1:0-2319 GCA_964369875.1 uncultured Mailhella sp. | reverse complement strand
TGGGCAAAGTTATCATAGGTGAAGGCGAAAAAGATAATGCTCCCATGCTTTACACAGGCGAAGAACTTGGAACAGGCCACGGCCCCAAAGTAGACATCGCTGTCGACCCCGTGGAAGGAACCAACCTCCTTGCCAAAGGTCGTCCGAACGCCATTTCCGTTATTGCTGCTTGCCCTGCCGGCACTATGTACAACCCCGGCCCAAGCTACTATATGCAAAAAATGGTGGTAGGCCCCGAAGCAAGAAACGTGGTTGACATTGATGCACCCGTTAAAGACAATTTGGCAAAAGTCGCTAAAGCTCTCGGTAAAGACATTAATGACTTAGTGGTTTTTGTGCTTGAAAAACCACGTCATGAAAAACTCATCGCCGAAATCAGAGCCACAGGCGCAAGAATTCAGCTCCATACTGACGGTGACGTAGCAGGCGCCCTTATGGTAGCAGACCCCAAAGGCGGAGTTGACGTCATGATGGGAACGGGCGGTACTCCTGAGGGTGTTATTGCGGCGTGCGCTATCAAAGGTGTTGGCGGACAAATTTTAGGTCGCCTCGATCCACAATCCTATGTGGAAAAAGAAGCCATCGAAAAAGCCGGCATCGACATGCGTGAAATCCTCACTGTTGAAAGCATGATCAAAAATGACGACGCCTTCTTTGCCGCAACAGGCATTTCCGGAGGCAACTTCTTAAAAGGTGTAGAATACGTGAGCGGTGGTGCCATCACCCACTCTTTGGCCATACGTGCCAAAACAGGTACCATTCGTTATATCGAATCACACCACAACCTCGATAAACTCATGAGTTTCAGTGCGGTGGATTACGCCCAAACAAACTAAAACTCACAAAACCTAAGCTCCAAGAATTATAAGGATTATTATGAAAACAGCTATACTTTTTCCGGGTCAAGGTTCACAGAAGAAAGGGATGGGCAAGCAATTGGCCGAACATTCAAAAGATGCTATGGATCTTTGGATTAAAGCCGAACAATACAGCAAAAGCCCTTTAAGAGAAATTTTTTGGGAAAGTGAAGACGACGCCCTCATGGCTGACACTGCAAACTTGCAACCTGCCATTACAGTTGTTAACCTTGCGCTCCTACAATATGTCTCCTCCTATATTAGCCCCAGCGCCACCGCTGGACATAGTTTAGGAGAATTTAGTGCCCTTGCCGCCGCAAAAGTTCTTAGTTTTGATAATATCCTTGAGGCTGTCGCCTTGCGCGGAAAACTTATGTCTCAGGCAGACCCTGAGCGTATTGGCTCCATGTATGCCATTTTGCGCTTGAACGCCGAACAAGTGGAAGGGCTTTGCAAAGAAGCATGTGATTCCACCGGTAAACTGGTCAGACTTGCCAACCGTAACACCCCCGGTCAATTTGCTGTCAGCGGACACAAAGAAGCCTTGGAAGACTTGGTGGAAAGAGCACAAGCCGTCGGCGGAAAATGCATTCCCCTTGCAGTAAGCGGTGCCTTCCATACCCCTCTCATGGCCGAAGCGTCTGCAGAGTTTGCAAAATTCTTAGACCAATTGGAATGGAACGACGCACAAGTCCCTGTTTATTGTAATATTCATGGACAAGCGCTCACTGCTTCGCAAGATATCCATCACGCGCTCAGAAAACAAATGACATCCTCAGTTTACTGGATTGAAACCATCGGCAACCAATGGAACGATGGTGTTCGTAAATGGTTTGAATTTGGCCCTCAAGGGATTTTAAGCCGTATGATGCGTCAAATCATTGTAGCCGGCGACGGTTCCGACAACAGCTATGAAGCCATTACCATCTCCAGCATCAGCGCTGCGGATGAATTCATCGCTTCTGCTCAATAAGCGTATTATTTGTTTTGAGTTTGAGTTTTTGGGGGAAAATTTTTTGTAAAAATTTTTCCCCAAAACCCCCTTCAAAAAATTTTAATATATTAAAGTTTTGTTTATTCAAAAAATATTTTTAAATATATAAAGCAAAAAACTACAAGCACTTTCATTGCAAAGTCCTTGTAGTTTTTTATATTCCGAAACATGTCATTTAAGAGCTCTGCATAATCACAAACGTAGTTATAAATTCTGTAATTTTTTCAAAATTCAAACTTCGTAACAACATAAACATTATGCAGAGAAAGGCACAAAAATCAATCATTTAACGACAAAAGCGTGGTTTTGTCTATTCTTGATTTTTGGTCGCGTTTGCGTTGCAAACGCTCCATAAGCCCTTGCAAAATGAATTTTGCAGAGGTCTTATTTTAACATTATAGCAATTTGCATTGACATGAGGCTTAACAAACAAAATACAATCACATACACCATAGTATTTTTTATTAA
>CAYJHY010000353.1:0-2324 GCA_964369875.1 uncultured Mailhella sp. | reverse complement strand
AAGATTTCTTTTCCAAAATTGTAAAAACCGATATTATTTGACCGAGTTCGTTAATTCATATAATATGTTTCTTGGTTCTTTAATAAACTCTCAAGTAACTCCGAACGTTTTTATTTTAGAGGTTTTATGAATACTCCGCAACTACCTGATTTTCACATGAATACGCATATTAAAGACTTCATCCGCGCTTTTTGCCAAAACTTCTTTACTGAACACAAAGAACCCTACCATAACGCCCTTGAAAACTCAATTGTTTATCACCCTTATGCCGGTCAACAAGAGCACGGTTTCGGGGGGCTTGATAATTTTTACAATAGTCTAAAAAACATCTTTCATAACATAGAGTTACACGCCTATTTAGTCCATCACTATTTGGAAACAGACAAAAACTGGCAAGCTTTTGTAGAAGTAAGCATTGGTTTAAACCAACGTTTTGTTTTCTTTTTTAATGGTGTTTTTTGTGATGATAAAAAAGAAGATTTTCAAATTATTTCTGTAAACATCACCGAAACTTGCATTGCAAAGACTCTTTTGCACCAAACCGAAGAAGAATTGGCGCATGTTTACGATAATATCCCCGGTGCTATTTTGCGTTGTAAAATCGGGGAAGATTTTTTCCGTGTTGAGTTTGCGTCTCAAGGTTTTTACGATTTAATTGGACACAGCAGTGAAGAATTTACGGAGTTATTCCATAACTGCATGTATGAATTTATGATACCTGAAGATAAAAAAGGTATACAAAAACAGGTTAATCAAGCCTTACAAAGTATTTCTCCAAAAACACCGTCAAAAATATCATCAGGCACGTCGAAAGATGATGATATTGACAATAATTTACTTTTTAATTTTAGAACCCACAACACCGACGGCGAGCTTTGCTGGCTCGAAATGCATGCAAAACTACATGTGCATTTGAGCGATGTTTGCCTTTATATTATGTGTCAGGATATTAGTCAGCGCTATTATATGGAGCAAAAGCTTTCCCTTATCCAAGAAAAGATGCACCATGCGCTCAAACATGCCCAAATTCATTACTGGGACTATTTCCCCGATAAGAACATGGCTGTTCTGCCCATTTTTGAGAAACATCTTATGGGAGAAGAATTTTATTACAATTTTCCGCAAAGTTTTATAGAAAGCAACAAAATACATCCTGCTTCCGCCAATGACTTTATAGCTTTGCACGACAAAATAAAAAATGGAGCGAGTTGTGCAGAAGCAGATATACGGGTTGTTGTAAAAGATGACGACACAGAAGAATGGCGTAAACTTCGCTATTCAAAACTTGCATGCGATCAAGAATATTGTGACCGCTCTCCTTGTTTTGTGGGTACAAGTGAAAGCCTCGATGCTTACAAAAGCATGGAACAGCAATTTGATATGGCCATGCGCCAAATAAATGTCTATGTTTGGGTTTTTGATATCAAAACCAAATGTATCACCAGTCACAGCGGAATGAGTGAGTTTAAACTTGGCCATCAACTCGTTATGAATGTTCCCGATTGCTTTATTGATAAGAAATTGGTGCATGAGGACGACGTTGAAAAAATATTGGAAATGCATAGGGCCCTTGAAGAAGGAGCAAACGAATATCGTCTCGAAGCACGCTTCTATAATACACAAAATAAATTATATTGGGCGCGTGTTACCTATACTGCGGTTAAAGATAAGTTTGGCAATCCTTATTTGGCTTTCGGTAGTTCTCAAGACATTACCGAGAAAAAAAATAGTGAAAAATATTATCAAGAAGCCCTCAATCTTTGGGATTCCAATATCAGCGAAACCCTGCTTTCTTCTATTATTAATCTTAATAAGAACAATGTGCAATATCTGAAACTTGGTGAAGATTTCGATCTGCCCTTTTATACCGATGGAGATAAACTACTTTCCCATATTGCGACACTTATCGGTGACGACGGTGAGCAGGCTGATTTTTCTAAAAAATTTAGAACGAAAAATTTAAAAAAAGCCTATTCCAAAGGGGAAAATGTCCAAATCTTTGAAGCTAAAATGATGCCTGTTGAAAGTAGGAGTATTTGGGTCAGCATAAAAGCCACCTTGCTTAAACAGCCTGAAACAGGCGACACTATATGCTTTTTAAGTATCAGTGATATTTGTGAAGCAAAAATTCCCCAAGATTTTACTCAAACCCTCATGCAAAGCCAATTTGACTTTGTTCTTTATGTGCAATACGAGCTTAACGAGTATAAAATTTATTATTCCGATCACATACGAGAGGCCATCGGTAGAATAATGACCCTTAGCGGTCGTTATAATGAAGATGTGGAAAAAATAGCCAGAGCAACAGGCCATGAAGACGATGT
>CAYJHY010000352.1:0-2331 GCA_964369875.1 uncultured Mailhella sp. | reverse complement strand
ATCGCCAAAAGCTTCGCTTGCGGACTAAAATCTTCTAATTGAACATATTTTTGTAAATTTTTCTCTGATGAATTTTCTGCATGTGAATTTTCCTCAGGTAAATTTTCTTGGGCGAACACTTCACCCTTTTCTATGACCTTAGCATTCCCCATGGCAAAAAAGAGCGGGCTTTTCCCTTGGCTTTCAATTTCCTGAATAATTGCGCTTTGTTCTTGTACATTGATTTGATTTTCTGACAATAAGGCTTTATTTCCAATAAAATACGGAACAGAATAGAGGGTATCTTCATGATATTGGAACAAAGAACCTTTGATACCGCGTCCACTGAGTTCGCTAAAATCAAAAATATCTTCATGGGATAATTTGAAAGATTGTCCGCTTTGTTCTTCAGAACCTCCTTGAGCTTGTGTAATTTCTGCTTGAAACCCTGGCATTTTTTCCAAACTCTGCGCAAAAGCCTTTGCAAGAGGATGATCGGATTTCTGCTCCAGAGCATGGGCAATATGAAGGTTTATGTTTTTTGAATTTTGCGAAGTTTCCAAGAAGTACGCCACACCAAGATGGGGTTTTCCTTGGGTGAGGGTGCCTGTTTTGTCAAAAACAACGGAGTCCACTTTGCCCGCAAGTTCAAGGGCGGTTCCATTTTTAATCAGTAAACCCAATCTTGCCGCCTTACCTGTTGCCACCATAATAGACATGGGGGTTGCCAAGCCAAGGGCACACGGACACGCCACCACCATAACCGCCACAAACACTTTTATGGTTTCGGACATATTCAAATTACCGAAAAAATACCAACTCACAGCAGAAAGCAAAGCCAAAAGCATCACCACAGGCACAAAGTAAAGACTGACCCTGTCGGCAAGTTTGGCAATGGGCGCTTTAGAACCTTGCGCTTCTTGCACCAAGGAAATAATACGAGAAAGCATGGTATTTTCGCCCACTTCTTTCGCACGCATATAAAAAGGCGCACCAAGGTTAATCGCCCCCGAAGTAACATTTGCCCCGACGGTCAGATTGACAGGCAAAAATTCCCCTGTAATGGCCGATAAATCAAGGGATGCGCCCCCTTGGGTCAACTCACCGTCCACAGGAATTTGTTTGCCAGATTTGATGAGAATAATATCACCCTGTACAATTTTATCCGTATCGATTTCCAAAAGATTACCGTCGTCGGTGACCAGTTCCACAGTTTTCGGGCTCAAATCCATAAGGCGTTTTATGGCGTCTTGGGTTTTATTTTTTGAAATGGATTCGAGGTATTTCCCCAGAGAAATCAAAGTAATCAGAATGGCACAAGATTCATAGTAAATCCCCATAAGCCCCATATGTATAAGCTCTTTATCGCCCAAGGCTTGCCCCAGATAAATTTCATAACTGCTCCAAAGGCTATAGAAAAAGGCCGCCCCCGTTCCAAGGGCAACCAAGCTGTCCATATTGGGAGCACCTCTAAAAAATGCCGGTAAACCACGTAGATAAAACTCCCGCCCCGACCACAAGACAGGCAAGAGTAAAGTAAGCTGAATTAGCGCAAAATTGAGGGGGTTTTTCATCATGTCTATGCTGTGTGGCAAGGGCATTCCAAGGTGAGCCCCCATGGCGATAAGCATAATAGGCAGAGAAAAAACAGCCTCCGCTATCAAGCGTTGCTTTTTTTGTAACAGAGCTTTTTTTTGTCTGACTTGCTCTTCTTGCCACATGGTTCTTTTGTTGGCTTTACTGTCTATGGGAATGGCTTTGAACCCAATTTTCTCGACACGCTCTGAAATTATAGCGCTCACGTCATTCAAAGTTAAGTTTTTTTCCTCCAGCGTGGCTTGCTCCAATTGCACGGCACAAGTGTTGGCGGCAAGGGAAACCGAGGCTTTTTCTATCTCGGGCAAAGCATTCAAAACACGCTCTATGCGTGACGAACAAGCGGAACATGTCATGCCTTCAAGGCGAAATCGGATAATATTTTGCATATAAAACCTTTTTATTAAGTTTTAGAAATGAAAACTTTTGGGAGAGGGAAAACCCCTTTTGTGTACAAAAGGGAGTTTTCCCACCCCCAAGAATATTGGGCAAACCCTCCCCCTTTCCTCAAAAAACTTTAATTGTGGGACGGTAAATTTTTAAAAAGTATGTTTTTACAATATAAAACTTTTAGGTTTAAAGAGAATTGGAATGATATATCTTACAGCGTGTTAGTTATAAAATATTTTGTTTTAAGTTTAAATTTGTTCAGGAAGAATTTTGCAAAAAATACATTTTAATGACCTCATCAGACTTGCCAAAAAAATACATTTCAAGCATAGTGATTGAAAACAATATTCAATATAGGGAGAATTA
>CAYJHY010000351.1:0-2344 GCA_964369875.1 uncultured Mailhella sp. | reverse complement strand
TAGCCAAAAATAAAATCCAAAGCCTTTACAGTTTATTGCGTGGCAGTGGTTTTTGTATGGCCTTAACCGATAGTGACGGTTATGTGCTGTATGTTTATGGAGATGATGATTTGTATCAACATTTCAATAACAGAAACTGCATGCCGGGCTATCGCTGGACAGAAAAGGATATGGGAACTTGTGCCATCGGTTTAACGCTTGTTGAAGAAACTCCCATCTTTATTCCCGGTGATCAAATGTACGCCGCCCTTGCAAAACCCCTCAGTAATGCAGCTTCCCCTGTTTATGGGGCAAATCAAGAGCTGTTGGGAGTTATTTGTATCAGTGGCTACTCCGAACGTATGCACATGCACACGTTGGGGCTTGTTTGTCAGGCCGCCGAGGCTGTGCAGTCCCATCTTATCGAAGATGTGCATAAAAGAGAGCTTACCATTAAAAACCAATATATGAGGGCTCTTTTGGAAGCGGGAACACGAGGTATTATTACTGTCGATCAACAAGGTCATATTGTACAAACCAACAAAAAAGCGTGTTCACTCTTTGATTTACCAAAGGATCATGTGGGAAAACTTTTTACGGATTTGGTCAAAACAGATATAAAATTGCACCTTGAGCTAAAATCCAAAAAGGGTTTTTTACTACGAGAAATCACCACCCCCAGAGGCTCAAACTTCGTATCCCTTACCCCTGTCACCATCCAAAACGGGGAGCGAGTGGGCGCTATTCTCAGCATTACCGAGAAAAAAGAGATGGTAGAGCTTGCCATGGAGATTGCGGGGGTTGAGGCTCACTTTACCTTTCAAACCATTGTGGGGAAAAGTGATACTTTAAATTCAGCCATTCATGTGGCTAAAATCGCCGCCAAGAACGATGCCCCTGTGCTGATTCTTGGTGAAACAGGAACGGGTAAAGAACTTTTTGCACAGGCTATCCATAACGCAAGCGACAGGCGTGACAAGCCTTTTCTGGCGCTCAATTGCGGAGCTATTCCCAAAGAACTTTTGGAAAGTGAGCTTTTTGGTTACGAAGAAGGTGCCTTTACGGGAGCGCAAAAGGGAGGTCGTGCCGGCAAGTTTGAAATTGCCGATACAGGCACCTTATTTCTTGACGAGATAGGGGATATGCCCTTTGACATGCAAGTGAAATTGCTGAGGGTTTTACAGACAGGGGAGCTTAGACGTGTGGGCAGTGTGCACACTCGTAAGGTGAACTTACGGGTTATTTCCGCCACTAACAAAAACTTACAAGAAGAAGCGCATTTTGAGCGCTTTCGCCCCGACCTGTTTTATCGTATTTCCACCCTCTATCTTACCGTGCCTCCTTTAAGGGAGCGCAGGGACGATATTCCGCTTCTTGTACAATCTTTCATGAAGCGTCACGGCTACCTTTCTCTTGAAAAAATATGTCCAAATGCTATGAAAATGTTATGCGAATACTATTGGCCGGGGAACGTAAGGCAACTGGAAAACACCGTGGAACGCGCCATTCACTTAGCGCAAGGAAACCCACTGGAGTTGGAACATTTTAATCTTGTCGATTCGAGTAATCATCAAGAAAAGCTATCTCTTGGCGATGTGCAAACTTTAGACTATGTGGAACAAGAAGCCATTAAACATGCCATAACTAAATATAACGGAAACGTTAGTCAGTGTGCCAAAGGGCTTGGAATCAGCCGCCCTACCTTATACAGAAAAGCCGAAAAATATCAGCTGAATTTGTAAAAAGATTGGTTGTAGTTTAGTTTAGTTTAGTTTAGTTTAGTTAGGGGAGGGAAAAACCTTTTTTGTGAACAAAAAAGCGTTTTTCCCTCCCCTAAAACCCCTCCCTTTTCCAAAAAAAACTTTATATATTTGGTATATTTTACTTTGAGAAGGTTTATTATGTTTAGTAACTATAAGTATTTAAGGAATGAGAGTCTTGTGCTGAAAGCCCTTGGTTTTGAGCGAATACCAAGCGCTCTGGAAGAGCGATATTTTGTTAATAAGCTTTTGCAAAAATCTTTTAGTGAGCATGGTATTATAAGTGGTGAAACAGATGAAAAACCTTTGCTTATTATGATAATCGGTGGTTTTTGTGATAGGTTTTCCGCTTTTTGTTATCAAATTAAGCCTTATTTGACGAAATTTATCGAAAATTTGGATACATCAGAAAAAAAGTTCCCTGTGCATATCTATTATAGGGAGCACGACGAAGCAAAAGATGCGAAAAAGATTGTGGAATATTATGCGGAGCAAGGATGCAAAAGTCTTGTGATTGGACATAGTTGGGGTGGAAGTTCCTCTACTTTACAACTTGCCACGGAGACAAAATACCGTATTGAACAACTGATAACTTTAGATCCTGT
>CAYJHY010000350.1:0-2363 GCA_964369875.1 uncultured Mailhella sp. | reverse complement strand
GAAAGGGGAATTCTAAAGGGGAAAAACTAGGACAAAGTCCTTGGTTTTCCCCTTTAGTTGCCTTTATAAAAAAAGTATATAAAACAAAATAATAAAAAAGACTGCACTTTCGCACAGTCCAAATTCTTACAACTCTTTTAAGAGGTTACAAAGGAAACTCCTTAAAGCGGGGGTTCCCAAGGGCACTCCCTTCCCCTTATCGTTTCGCTATAGCCCTTTGCACAGCCAAACTTGCCTCTCTCGGCAAAAATTCTTTTGTCCAAAGATAAAATTGCATAGAGCCTTGCCCGAGAAACATTTCTTGTCCGCTGATGATATGCGCGCCGTCGTTTTCTGCCTTTTGCAAAAAGGGTGTAAAAGCATATAACAAATCATATGCTATGGAGTTTTTGCGGAAAAACTGCCTTGGGGTAAAGCTTTTTCCTTGTAAGGTTGCCGGAATGGTGTTTACAACCAAATCCGCCGGCATTTCCCTTTCTTCATAAGGTACATATTCTAAAAATTTCTGGGAAAGATTGGGGATGCGCTTTTCAAGATCCATTTCACGCATCTTTGCTTTCAAATGAGAAAGCACTTCTTCGGCTTGCTCTTTACGTCTGGCACAAAGATAAATATTTTCTATGGACGGAAGATGAAGCAATCCCACCAGTGCTGCGGCGGCCGCACCGCCTGCCCCTAAAACCAAAGCACTGTGCGCTTTCGTGGCCGGAACCCGCGGGCGAATATAATTGGGATCACCGGGCTTTGGGCTTCCGAATTCGGGATGCTCTATCACATAAAAAGGACTGAGCGGAGCCAAAAATCCCCCCACGTCGGTATTATGCGCAATAAGCTTTCCCCTATCATAATAGAGGGTGTTTGCCGCCCCCACAAGCTCCGCCATGGGGGTTAGCTCATCGGCGTAGGCCATGATTTCTTTTTTGTGCGGAAGGGTCACAGAAAGGCCTTGTATGGGGTTCTTCTGTCCTACATCGATTTTTTCTTTGTTGTCGGCGATATCCGCAATCGGCACAAGCTTTTTTGCTTCCATGTCATAACTGAGCGGTACAAAATCATGATCTCTCATTCCGCTGAAAAATTCCATAAAGCAGGGAAGCTCTTCTTTTTTCACTTGAAAACCCACATAGTTTGCACGGATTTTCAAAGCATTAAAGGCCGTTTGATGTAAAAGAGGGCTGAGGCTGTGGGTAATAGGATCGCCAATCACAGCAAATACTTTCTTACTCATAACCTCAACCCCTTTATGCAATTGTCTTTAATTTTGTAAACCTATACGGCTACAAAATTATTCTTGTTCTTATTTTACGTCTTTATCGTCATTGTCGGCGTAACCTTCACCGTCAATGTTATCGGTATCAACTTGTTCAATATCATTTTCATCAAAACTTTCAAAAGTTTCGATGTTTTCCATGACTTCGGAACTCATTACATCTGCATCCATCGCTTCGGAAACTTCGTGTTCTTCTTGATTTTGTTGAACACGCTTACGCATAATAATCACGCGTTTAAGGCTTCCTTCACCACAGCTTCTGGTTTGAATCTGTTCATCATCTTGCAAGGTGAGGTGGATTATACGGCGTTGATAAGCACTCAAAGGCTTGGTAGACAAAGGACGTCCGCCCGCTTTAACTTTTTCGGCCAAGCTGTTGGCTAAAAATTCCATGCGTGCGTCTTGTCTTGAATGGTAGTCCCCTGTATCCACTTGGATACGCAATTGGGTTTCCATTTGTCTGGTGATGATACGGGTTGCGATATATTGCACAGCCGCAAGGTGTTGGCCTTCTTTACCGATAAGGAGCCCTGTATCTTCACTGTCGATGGTGATTTGGACTTTATCTTCAAAAACCTGAACACTGATGGGCGCGTCAAAACCGACAATAGGGCCAACCAAGTTTCTGATGGTGTCGGTGGTGACCGCAATCAATTTTTCTTGGTCGAGTTCGGTTAAGGCAACGCGTGGTAATGGTGGCGCATCGTATTCTTGAACCACAATTTGTTTGGGCGGACGAGAATCTCTTTCTGCTTGACGCTTTTGCATATAATAGGATCTGCGATCTTGCGGATCGAGGAGTTTGATTTCCTCGGGGCTGAGATCTCCTGTATATTTGAAAGCTTCTTTTTGTGGCGCTCTTTCTTGGCTGTAACGCTCTTGACGATAATCGGGGCGTTCATTTCTTTCCCTTGTGGGACGCTCAAAACGCTCTTTCTTATGCTGATTTCTTTCTTTGTAACCGCCGCGTTCTTTATCACCACGGGTTTCATGGCGATCGGCACGCTCGGGACGGTCTGCGCGCTCAGGGCGCTCGGAACGCTCAAAACGATCCTTTCTTTCATAGCGGTCGTTTCTGTCGTTACGATCGTTT
>CAYJHY010000349.1:0-2369 GCA_964369875.1 uncultured Mailhella sp. | reverse complement strand
TATTATTTTGTAAATAATAATATGGTAAGGACTTAGTCGTCGCTATAGAAACAGGCTCAATTGGGTGAACACAAAAGCCGTGCACTTGTCCGATTTCCTTTAATCGCTCGTAACCGCCTCTGTCGTACCCCATTTTAAAATCATGGCCTATGCATAAAATTTTCATTTGATAGTCTTGCATAAGCCTGAGGCAAAATTCTTCACAGCTAAGTTTTGCGAGTTCTTTGTGGAAAAAAATCACATCGATATGATCGGCGTTTAATTGCTTTAGGCTGGCCAAACGGATTTCATCGGTCATTAGAGGGCTGAGAGTGCGAGTACCGAGTACTTGGGCGGGATGGGGTGAAAAGGTGACGATGCGCGAAGCAAGGGGAGCGTTTTTCCAAGCTCCGCTTTCAAAGCTTGCCTGTAAATCTTTTTCGGCCTTTGCTTGCGCTTTCAAGTCATGTATTGCATTGCTTGAGGAGGTTTGCAGGGTGAGAGAGTTTGGACATGCTTCACCGCAAAGATTTTCTTCGGGAGCGGGGCGATAGGTCAAAGCCTTAAAACAATCGGCAAATTCCTTGTATTTTGCTAAAAATTCTTGTCTAAAGTGCAAATCTTTAGCAAAAGATGTCATGGTTTGAATAAGCATTTGATGTCCCTTATGTACACCATCGAAATTTCCGATGGTGAGAACACAAGGGGCGCTGATTGGGCTTGGCATGAAACGAAACTCTCTCAATAATATTATTACAATGAACTACAATATGGTAATTTCGGACAAAATTACTATGTCGACTGCGATGACAGGTGACTACTGCGTAGGCATAAGTGCAATCTTATTGCGCTGTTAAGTGTTGAAGCAAGTGTGTCTTTACTAAGTTGTCATGAGTGATGTCAACTTGAAATACTATATCTGTTACTTGGTTTTGTTGCTAAATTCCAAGGCTTTAATAAAGGTTGCTTTGGGATAGGCACCGCGCAACACAACATTATTAATGACAAAATAAGGGGTGCCGTCAAAGGAGTGTTTGGCGGCTTCTTGTTCGTCTTGTTTAATAAGGGCATCGATGCCGGCTTTATTGGCTTCGATTTGTGCTGTGAGTTTTTTGGCATCATAGCCAAGCTGTTTGGCTACGGCTTCTAAAAATTCTTTGGGCTTACTGGCATAGGCTTGTTGATTATTAAAAACTACATCATGGAAAAGCCATGCTTTTTCCGGGTTTTCTTGGAAGAGATAGAAAAACCAACGTGCGGCATCATGTCCCAAAGGACTTTGGGGAGAGGCTTTAAATACAAACTTAATGTCGTTTCTTTCCTTGACCAAGGACTCAATCATTTTGGCGGACTGTGCGCAGTAGGAGCAGAGAAAGTCAGAGAATCCCACGATTACATTGGGGGCGTCGGCTTTACCTATAAAAGGGCGCTTGTCCAAGGCGAATGTTTTGGGATTTTTGACATCGTTTTGCCAATCTTTTTCAAGCTTGAGGGCGCGCACGTCTTCGGAGGCTTGACTTATGCTTTTAATAAGAATCTCAGGATTTTCTTGCATGATGTCAAAAATAATTTGAGGATTTTCTTTGAGCACCTTTTCGAGCAAGGGTTTCAACTCTTTTTCTGAAAGCGCTTTGGCTTCTTCTGCATGAAAGAAAGAGCAAAGCACCATAGAGGAGGTCAAGATTGCACTTAGTATTTTATTTTTATGGAACAATTTTTTTTTCCTTTTTTTCTTAGTTGGTGCTGAATAGGGCAGTGTTTGTCTTGTTTATAAAGGAGCGTTTGTAGTAAAACGCGACACCACATTTTCAGCATAAACTATCTTATTCTTCGCTTTCATACTCTTCGGCTTCGAGAGCAGGTGCACGCTTAATAATTTCTTCGATTTGGATATCCGCTCCGATAACGCCGGTGATTTCATCATTGGAATCGGTAACGGCCTGCGCTACAGTGATGATAAGCTTTTTGGTGTACATGGATTGGGCAAGCTCAGAAACATAAACTTTTCCATTGCTGATGGGCATTTGGAACCATTTTCTGTCGCCGTAATTATAGCCTTCCTTGAGCAAGTCACCGAATTTGCTTTGGTCTTCGGGGTTGGTGATGGCTTCGAGTAAATCTCCCTTGACGTCAACCAACGTAAGGAATTGAATAAAGGGATACTCTTGCTCAAATTTTTGCATAGCTTCTTTATTATTTTCGTTATTGCTTTCGGCAACCAGTTGTGTAGCCAATTTTTCCACAAGGTGAGAGGCCAAGCGTCCGGCAATTTTTTGTGCGTTTTGCAATTCGGAAACAAAAAGTTCCGGCATAAAGCGACGGGCAAGCCCCATCATTTCCTTCGTTGAGTAGGAAATGCTTCTGCCTGATTCGTAGCTTTTCATAATGAC
>CAYJHY010000348.1:0-2373 GCA_964369875.1 uncultured Mailhella sp. | reverse complement strand
CTTGGGGTAAATGCGCACCCCATGGATTTTTATAATTTGCTTCAAACTGCTCTAGGTATTTTTCTGTATCGGTGAAGAACACATCCCTTGCATCCAAGGCACCGTTTAAGAAGTTTTTATAATCTATACCTAAAAAGGCGGCCGGAATAATCCCCACAGCAGAAAACACACTGAAACGTCCGCCAAGCTTTTCCGGAATGGACAAGGCTCTGTAGTTATATTGTTTTACTTCTTCTCGCAATAAGCCTTTATTTTCATCGGTGATCGCTAAAAAGTGCTGATGCCATGTTTCGGGCAGGTGTTCTTGCAACCACTGCTTACAAACAAAGTATTGTGCCATGGTTTCCAAAGTTGACCCTGATTTACTGATAACAAGCACCAAAGTTTCTTCGGGGGGCAAAGCGTTCATGCACTCACAAAAAAAGTGCATATCCACATTGTCTGCTACCCAAAGTTGTTTTTTACCGACTGAACTGTAATTGGCAAAAGGCTGTCTGTCTTGCGGTGCAAAGCTTTGTTGCAAAGCTTGCGGGCCGAGGGCAGATCCCCCAACCCCAAGCAAGAAAAGATGGTTAAAACGTTTTAGGAAAGGCTCTAATTCCCCAAGGGAGAAAATGAGTTCGTTAACAAAATCCAACTGACTAAAAGGCAAGGCTTCTTCTTTAAGGCGTTTGTAAAAACCACTGAGTAACTCTTTTAAGCTCTGTTCATCTTTTGAGAAATGATTCGTATTGTAATAGCTAATCTTCATACTCTATCCTTTGGGTTTTAGTCCGTGGAATAGTCGAGGGTTTTAGATTTATTTGTAAAGGGCTTTTTTCATAGCATTTAAGGCATGATCTAAAACATCGTCCGCCACAGCATAGGAAATTCTGATACAGTTTGGATCGCCAAAAGCTTCGCCCGGCATAACCGCAACTTTTGCTTCTTCGAGCAAATAAGTGCAAAGAGCGGAGGCATTTGGTATTTTTTCATCAAATAAAGCACTTACATCCGGAAATAGATAAAAGGCACCTTCCGGCTTGGGGCAAACAACCCCTTCCCATGAGGATATTTCTGCATGGGCATAATCTCTACGTTTTTTAAATGCTTCTTTCATAGGTTCGATACAGGCATAAGAAGAAGCAAGGGCGGCCACCACAGCTTTTTGTGCTACAGAGCACACGTTGGAAGTGGTTTGACCTTGAAGTTTGATCATTTCTTTGGTCAACGCCGAAGACGCCAAACCAAAGCCCACACGCCAACCGGTCATGGCAAAGCTTTTTGAAACACTGTTAACAACGGCTATGTGTTCGGGGTGTTTTTGCCAAAGAGCGGAAGCACTTGCGGCCACCGCGGGGGCATAAACAAGTTGATCGTAAACTTCATCCGCAATCACAAAGATATCATGGGAAATAGCCCAATTAATCAAGGCATCAAGCTCTTCTTGATTATAGGCCGCACCCGATGGATTGCTGGGACTGTTAAGCAAAAGTACTTTTGTTTTCTCGGTGCGTTTTGCTTCTAAATCTTCTACATTAATTTTAAAGGCGCGTGCGGCATTGGAAGGCACAAGCACCGGCTGTGCGCCTACAAGAGCTACCATATCAGGGTAACTCGTCCAGTAAGGCACAGGAATAAGAATCTCATCTTCAGGATCTAAAAGGCAAAGAAAAAGATTATACAAAATCTGCTTGCCGCCGTTGCTGATAATAATATTTTCAGTTTTAGCCTCTACAGCATATACACGTTTAAAATAATCACAGGCAGCCGCTCTTGCGTCAGCAATTCCGGCAACATCGGTGTAACGTGTAAAGTGTTCATCAATAGCCTTTTTGGCGGCATCTTCAATATGCTGTGGGGTATTGAAATCAGGCTCACCCACTGCCAACGAGGTTACTGCAACCCCTTGCTTTTTCAACTCAAGCGCCTTTGCATTAACTGCCAATGTTGCTGATGGTTTTACTTGACCAAGTCTTGTGGCAAATTTCATGGAATACCTCTTAAACTATTGATGAAGATAAAGGGATTTTGAAAATCCTTAAACATTAATATATTTTTATTATCAGAATGTAACTCTGTCAACAAAATTATAGGAAAACTTGAAATTAGAATAAGGTTTCCCCCTCAAACTCCCCCTTCCTGAAAAACCAAATTTTCCTATTTATTTTAACATATAATCAAACAGTATAAGTGACAGTAAAACATAACTTGGAGCACTGATAGACTTTTTTTATTTTAAGCACTTTAACACTAACGATAACAACTTGATATCAGATTAAAAATTAAAACTTTAACATTCCCAATGGAAGATTAAAGTTTTTGAAAGGAGAGGAGGGGGTTTGGGGGAGGAGAGGAAAAATTTTTACAAAAATTTTTCCTCTCCTCCCCCAA
>CAYJHY010000347.1:0-2374 GCA_964369875.1 uncultured Mailhella sp. | reverse complement strand
TTGCTATAAAGGTTTTTATTTATAGCAGGTTACAATGATTTTCAGCATCGACTAATTAAGCAAATAAATTCCCAAGTTTAAATACGACGCAAATAAAAGCCAAGCCATATAGGGAATTAAAAGCCAAAAGGCAATCTTTGAAATGGGTAAAAATTCGCGCATGCACATATAGAGTAAACCTATAAGAAAAAGTATCCAGAAAAAAGAAAATAGCTTCCAATCAAAATTAAAGAAAAAAAACGTCCAAAAAAAGTTCACCCCAAGCTGTACACAATAAAGTAACAGGGGTGTTCTTTTTTGTTTGTGTGGGCTATTCCAAATCAAAAAGCACGATATCCCCATCATTATATACAAAATTGTCCAGGCTATCCCAAAAACATATCCGGGGGGCGATAACGGCGGTAATACAAAAGACGCATACACAGGCGCAGCCTCAACAGAAAATCGACTTGCCACAAAGCCTACCAGTAGAGGACAACTAAGCGAAACCATAAACTTTAAAAACGTGTTTAACATAAAGAGTCTCCATTTTTAAAAGACTGTAATAACAAATCTACTTTCTAATCTTTTAGTGTAACCACATAATATTATATTCAAAACAATTTATTTTATAGCATAATGTTATGGCGATGTATAGAGTTCAAATCAAAATATTTTGATTTAAACATTGACAAACTCATTTTTATTTTTATATATATGACACATCAACTACTATTGAAATATGGAGTGTGCCACATGAAACCCTCACTAGGACAGTCACAAGAACTGTCATCAGAACAAATTGCAAAGATTTTTAAAGCCCTTTGTGACCAAAACCGTGTCGCCATTGTGAAGCATTTGCAAAGTGGTGAAAAATGCGCCTGCAGTATTTCTGAGCATTTGAATCTCAGCCAATCAAACCTTTCCTATCATATGAAAATCCTCTGTGAAAGCGGTATTGTTGAAAGTTGGTACGTTGGAAAATGGACACATTATCAAATAAGTAAGCAAGGGAGTGAACTTGCACAAAAGGTACTTTCCGAACTCACCGCAGTCCATGCCATCACAAGCTGTTTGACTTGTGCTTAGTAAAGAATGCGATCTTTTCAAAGCCGAAACACATCAAAATTTATTAATTTGACCTATCAAACACATTAAAAATAATTGATTTGACAACTCACATATCAAAAATTTTTGATATGTCCCAGCAATAAAAAACATAGAGACGAGGACAGCATGCAAGACAAAAAAAAATCTAAAATTTTAGTACCTATTATCCTTTTGCTTTTGGTAGTCGGGGTTTGGTTTGTAAAAAACTTTCATGATGCAACAGCTCTACAAAGCAGTGATTCAAACTCTCCTTCAAACACCTCAGGCGCAAGTATAAAAGAAGACTTTGTTCTCAATGCTAAAAATGTCGACATGACAGCTCTGACAAAGCATAATCTTCCTATCATCATTGATTTTGGTGCAGATTCTTGTATTCCTTGCAAACAAATGGCACCGGTTCTCGTCAAATTAAATGCTGAAATGCAAGACAAGGCCATCATTAAATTTGTTGACGTATGGAAAACCCCTAACTCAGCAAAGGATTTCCCTGTACAAGTTATTCCTACTCAAGTTTTATATACTGCCGACGGCAAACCCTATAAACCCAGTGAAGAAGTGCAAAAAAATATAGCTTTTAGTTTTTATTCTCTCAACGACAGTCAAGAGCATGCATTTACTGTGCACCAAGGTGGATTAAACGAAAGCCAAATGCGTATGATTCTTGAGGATATGGGAGTTGTATAAATGGAAAGTTTATTGCAAAGCCTCACAGAACAAATGTTGCAATATCCGTGGGTTGCTCCTCTTCTTGCCTTTTTGGCAGGACTTATCAGCTCTTTCACACCGTGTGCCCTCACAAGCGTTCCTCTTATTGTCGGCTATGTCGGCGGATCGGGCGAAAGAAACACCACACGAGCTTTTATGCTCTCCACAACCTTCGCCATAGGTTCCGCCATAACCTTTACCATTTTGGGCATTATCGCCACCACCGCAGGTGGGCTTATCGGTGCTTCCTCATCATGGTGGTTTCTCTTTTTGGGTGTTCTGATGCTTTTGATGTCACTGCAAATTTGGGGGATTTATGAAATTATTCCTTCAAGTTACCTCATCAGTAAAAACACAAAAAAAGGATATTTGGGCGCACTTATTGCCGGAATTTTGGGCGGGATTTTTTCTTCCCCTTGCTCCACTCCCGTACTTATTGCCCTCCTTGCCCTCGTGGCAGGTCAAGGAAGCATGACTTGGGGGATTGTTCTTTTACTCCTCTATTCCTTAGGCCATGGCCTACTCGCCATTCTTTGCGGAACAAGCATCGGCTTTGTAAGCAAACTTACCCAAAGCAAGC
>CAYJHY010000346.1:0-2374 GCA_964369875.1 uncultured Mailhella sp. | reverse complement strand
TTGAAAAACAGAATGTTAGTTGTTTTATGAAAAAGATTGTCGGAAAAAATAAAAAAAGTTTCTTGAAAACATTGTCAAAACGCATGGAAAGACTTATATTGTCTAGACGCCTATACTAATGATAAGTGAGTATGCGTTATAATACGTAAAATACCTGTATTTTATGTGAGTTATGATTAATTTGCAATATAAAAGACTTGAAACTGATAAGGCTGAGTTGAGAAAAGTTGTACTACGCTGTAAACTTGCTTAAAAGTCTTGTGCCATGGAGGCAAACTTGAATAATTTTCCGAAAAATTTTTTAGTCTGGGGTCTCATTGTTTTGGCAATGGTGACCTTGTTCAACCTCTTCAATGAACCGCAAGGCCAAAGCCAACAAAGCATGCCTTATAGTGAATTTTTGGCTTCGGTCGATCGCGGTGAAGTGAGAGATGTCAACATCCAGCAAAGAAACATTACAGGCAGAACCCAATCAGGCGCGGTCTTTAAGACCTATGCTCCCGAGGATCCGGGTCTTGTCGAACATTTGCTGAACAAAAATGTTACCATCAAAGCTGAACCACCTGAACAGCAATCCTTTTTGATGTCCATTCTTTTGTCTTGGTTCCCAATGCTTTTGCTTATTGGGGTATGGATTTTCTTTATGCGTCAAATGCAAGGCGGTGGCGGAAAGGCTATGAACTTCGGTCGCTCTCGTGCAAGAATGATTGGTCAAGAACAAGGCCGAGTGACCTTTGAAGACGTTGCGGGTGTTGATGAAGCGAAGGAAGAACTTGCAGAAGTTGTAGAATTTCTTTCCAACCCCAAAAAATTTACCCGCCTTGGCGGACGTATCCCCAAGGGTGTGCTTCTTGTGGGCCCTCCCGGTACCGGTAAAACCCTTCTTGCAAGAGCCGTTGCAGGGGAAGCGGGCGTGCCCTTTTTCTCTATTTCAGGTTCTGACTTTGTTGAAATGTTTGTGGGTGTGGGTGCTTCAAGAGTACGTGACCTCTTTATGCAAGGCAAAAAAAATGCTCCCTGTCTCATCTTTATCGACGAAATCGATGCGGTTGGTCGTCAACGTGGCGCAGGCCTTGGCGGTGGACACGATGAGCGTGAGCAAACATTAAACCAATTATTGGTGGAAATGGACGGTTTTGAATCAAACGAAGGTGTTATTCTTATTGCCGCCACCAACCGCCCCGACGTTCTCGACCCCGCGCTTTTGCGCCCCGGTCGTTTTGACAGGCAAGTGGTTGTTTCCACACCTGACTTGCGTGGACGTCAGCATATATTAAATGTTCATATTCGCCGTACTCCTATCGGAAAAGACGTGAATGTTGAAGTTTTGGCCAAAGGAACCCCCGGTTTCTCAGGCGCCGATTTGGAAAACCTTGTGAACGAAGCCGCTTTGCAAGCCGCAAAGCGTAATAAAAGTTATTTGGAAATGGCGGATTTTGAATACGCCAAAGACAAAGTGCTTATGGGTAAAGAGCGTCGCAGTCTTGTGCTTAGCGACGAAGAAAAGCGTATTACTGCCTACCATGAAGCAGGTCATGCCTTGGCGGCCGTCAGTCTTCCCGGTACCGATCCCATCCATAAAGTCTCTATCATTCCTCGTGGCCGTGCCCTTGGGGTGACCATGCAACTTCCTGAAGAAGACAGACACGGTTATTCTCGTAATTTCTTGCGTAATAACTTGGTTGTTCTTTTGGCAGGCCGTGTGGCGGAAGAAATTGTTATGGATGACATCACCACAGGCGCAGGCAATGACATTGAGCGTGCTTCCAAAATGGCGCGTAAAATGGTTTGTGAATGGGGTATGAGCGATAAAGTCGGCCCTCAAGCCGTTGGTGATCACGGCGGAGAAGTTTTCCTTGGCCGTGAGTGGGCGCATACCGACTCTGTAAGTGAATCCACCGCACAGCTTGTGGACGCAGAAATCAAAGGACTTATCGACGAAGCAAAGCAACGTTGTAATGCAATTTTGACCGAAAAGATAGATTTCCTTCATGCCATAGCCGCAGCTTTGCTTGAACGTGAAACCATTTCGGGTGCAGATATCCAATGTATTTTGGAAGGTAAAGATTTACCTCCCTTTGATTTGAGTGACAACGCTCAGAACGCTCCTTCTGCCAAACCTGCCGAAAGGGAAGAGAGCAGAAGAGAAGAGGCTTCTGACAATTCAGGTGAAAACTTCACTTGGGGTAACGATGCCGACAAAGTTACATCGCGAGACACTCAAAAAGATGAGCAATCGACCGATAAAGATAATCAAGAAAAATAATAGATAATGCTATTTGTTTGGGGGAAAGGTTCTAACAAGGGCTTTTCCCTTTTTTTATACAAAAGAATAAAAAGGAGATATTGTGGATCAAGCATTTCTTTTTCGGGG
>CAYJHY010000345.1:0-2377 GCA_964369875.1 uncultured Mailhella sp. | reverse complement strand
CCGTAAATTTTATTTTTACTTGCTTTGGCAAGTAAAAATAAAATAGTTGAGGGGGCTTGGGGGAAATGATTTCCCCCAAAAAAAAAGAAAAACAAGCAAATTGGAATGGCGTACAAGCATTCTAACATAACTAAAATTATTGTATTTCGATATCAATACTGTTGTTTTGCCCCAAGTCATCCATAACATAAACAGTGTGAATTCCGATTTTCATAGGCCACAGAAGGCTTTCGTTAGGTTTTGAACTACCGATAAACTCTTGGTTGACAAACCAAAAAAGACTGGTGGCGTTTGCCGTGCTTGAGGCCTGCAAAGCTATATTGTTATCTGAGTTTTCACGCAAATGATACGTTATGCCACTTTTAGGACTTTGGATAAGCAATTTCTTATTGTACCACGCTTCTTCTGTGCTTTGTTCACAGGGTTCGGCAAAAGCCGGAGGGAGAGTTTTGTGTTGTCCCGCAACGGCAAACATATGGTAAAGTTCCGAAGGCCAAAACTCCCATACCACTTCTTTTGCGTTTTCCCTTGGCCCACAAAGGCGGAGCCCGCTTTCTTCGTCGATCCAGATTTTACGATAAATATTAGAGTTTTTTATAGGAGAACGCCCGGGGATAAACCAAGTTTTTGTTTTTTCTTTACATAGCTCTGTTTGGACATCGCCCGTATCTCTACAGACATCAATTTGTATAAGTTTCGTATCTTGATACTTTGTAGCCAAAGGATCCTTTACTTTTTCTTGCCATGTCAGGGTGTTGACAATATTTTTATAAAGTGGAACAGCGACCCTGTTTCCGATAAACAAAGGGTTTGAGCTATTATCGAAATTACCGATCCAAACCGCCAAAACATACGGACCGACCACCCCAACAGACCATGCGTCACGAAAACCGTTGGAAGTACCTGTTTTGTAGCGCCATGGTAAAGTCATTTTGCTTGGACTGGTTTGTTCCTTATATTCAAGCATGTAGAGCGTTGCCAGAGCAGCCTCCGGAGACAATAGAGAAAAAGCTTCATTCTTTCCGTGATCGGCTTTTGTAAAACGTAAGTCTTGCCAGATTCCTCCGTTGGCAAGCATGGCGTACAGTAAGACAAGTTCACGCATGGTAAGCTCAGCACCGCCAAGCACGAGGCTGAGCCCGTAGTGGTTTGCACCGTGCTTCAAACCAACGTTGGCACGTTTCAGAAAATCATATAAATTAGGCGAAAGGCGCGAAGCCACATTGATGGCGGGCACATTACGGCTGAAACGCAATGCCTCATGGGCAGGCAATGGGCCTTGAAATTGTTTGTCAAAGTTTTCGGGATTATATTCCGCAAAGTGTTGTGGTGTGTCCATAAGCATCGTTTGAGGATGGATGATTCCTTGATCCAAAGCCAATGCATAAATAAAAGGCTTAAGGGTAGAACCGGGAGAACGTTTTGCTCTGGTGCCGTCCACCTGTCCGTCGATAAAATCGTCATGAAAATCAGCCGACCCCACAAGGGCGCGAACTTCCATACTCGGCCAATGCAAAAGCATAGCAGATGCATTTTTCAAACCATAAATGCGATTATGTTCTATATAATGTTGTATCGAGTTTTCAAGTAAAGTTTGATGAGTACTGTCTATTGTGCTTTGCAATGTTTTGGCATCGTAAGGAGTATTCTTTATTTTTTGCAAAAGTTCAGTGGTGAAATGCGGGGCTGTCATGGGTAAATCTTTATTACTATAGACTTGTAACATAGGAGGGTTTACAGGCACCGATTCTTCAGGGTAAACCGCATTCCAATGTGCATGTAAAATTTTTCTCGCCACAGCTAAATCAGGGTGTTCCACAAGGCGGTTGTGTCCTGTGTTTTGGAATCCTCGCTTTTGCGGATTTTGTGGAATAAGGCAAAGAGCTAAGCTTTGATAAGGGGTTAAGTTCTCAACAGGTTGCCCAAAATATATACGAGATGCGGCACTGATTCCTTCTATATTCCCGCCATAAGGAGCTAAGCTAAAGTAAGCTTCCAAAACATCATCATGCCCATAATGCCAAATTAATTGCAAAGCAAGAAGCATTTGCTTTAATTTTCCTTCAACGGTATTGGTCACAATCTTATAGCGCAAACGTGCCACTTGCATGGCAATAGTGGAAGCGCCCATACGCCTTTCTTGAAACACCGTATTGAATACAGCCCGAAAGAGAGCAAAAGGATTGACACCGGGATGGTGATAAAAATATTGGTCTTCATACAACAAAACCGCTTGCTGCATATGCTTCGGAACTTGCTCCAAGCGCACATGCTGACGATACTTGTCATCCGCAGTTAATGCCAAACGCATAACTTCCCCCTGTCTGTCAACAATCATAGGGGAAAAAGAAATACCCTCAAAAAGCAAAGGGGCAGG
>CAYJHY010000344.1:0-2384 GCA_964369875.1 uncultured Mailhella sp. | reverse complement strand
ATTTACCTTTTTTTCGTCTTCCCCCTCGTTAGTTTACCCCTTGCGTTCGCGCGTGTTCCTTTCAGTCTCTTAGGGCGAACATGGCGAAAAGGCTCTTTCTTTTTTGCAATTTTATTTATTGCTTTACCTGCTCGCCTCTCGTTCGTGCCTCACTTCGGGACGAGGTTGAAAATGAAAGTGGTGCATGATAGATTATTTTATTCGTATCAACAGTTTTTCTTACGAATGTAATTTATGCGTTGGTTACTAATTCTCTTTATTTCAAAGCTCAATTTATAATGAAGTTAGTTTGCACCAATTTTTCTAAATTTAGATGTTTGCAAAAAAGCCATGTAAGAATGTTCTTATATGGCTTTTAGGATATAATAGTATTGCTATTATCATCCTTTGGTCTCACTTTTTCAGCTCAGGGCGGATGAAAAAAGTGAGTATGGGAATTTTGACTTTTATATCATCTTAGAATTTAATATTTAATCCAAGGGTGACAATCGTTGGGTTTACAAAGCTATCGTTTTGAGTATTTCTACTACTTTTCAAGAGATTGTATACAGCCAAAGTAGTTGTATATCTTTCCGCCCACACCTTGCTGATGGAGAAGTTTACGTCATAGTAGTCATAAATGTAGGAGCTACCGTAGGAATCTTTTTTGGCATAGGTTGATGAGAAGTAATCGTCAGTGCTACCGTAATTTTGCATATACTTCGCCCACACACCTACACTTAATTCCCAGTCAGGATTGTAATAATCCAAACCTAGTGTGTATGTATGCTCAGCATAACCGCCTAAACGGTGAGGAGTTCCCTTTTCTCTCATGTCTAACCAATAGTAGCCGAAATTAACCGTAAAATCTTCTAGGAAAGTGTAAGAAAGTTCCAGGTCGACACCCTGAGTAGTTGTTCTATTACCAATATATACCGGTGTACTGATTCTGTTTCCGGGGAATGGGTTTCTGGGGTCGTATGAGTCACCGATGTAGGTTGGGTATAAACTTGGATCGTCAACTGTACCAAAAACCGGCATGTTCACATATCGACCATCAATTACTTTGTTAAAATAACCAATAGAACCGCTTAAGTTTTTATATTCACCTTCGTATGCAATCTCCCATGCATAACCTTCCAAAGCCTTAAGATCCGGATTACCGATTGTGTACTTGGTTCCATCACTGTTAGTAAAGCCATCGAAGCCACCACCTCGTGAAGCACCATTCGTACGGGTAAGAATAGGAGCAGAATAGGAGGTACCAAAGCTTGCTTTTAAGCGTTGATTTGGAAGAAACTCATATGTTCCTGCCAACTGAAAAGTTACAGCATCCGCAAAATCGGAGTTATAATCGTAACGAACGGCAGGAATCAAATATAATTTTTCATCAAAGAGTGAAATTTCATCCTGTAAGAATATGCCTAAGCTTGTTCTGTCGATATAACCGGCTGCGTAGTGATTATTCATCGTATCCAGTCTATACTGATAACCAAAAGTAATGGAGTTATAGTCGTTGAAGAACCATGTATCTTGGCCGTTTGAGGTTATTGTTGTAATATCATAACCGCTGGAGCTACCGGCATTTTGTTGAGTATAGATGAAACCTGTATCAATACCGAATTTATGGTTTTCAGTTTGTCCGTCATATACTAAACTACCGGTTGTCATTTGGTTGCCATAACTGGTTTCTTCTGTTGTTACATCGTTTTGTTTATAATAAGAAATAGGATTTTCTTCAGTATAGGATGCACTTATGCCAACACGATGATCTTGATTAAAACGATAACCTATGTTCGAGTTAATGCTGTAGGTTGTGCCTTTACCATTACTGGTATAGCCATCACCATAACGATCTCGGTTGCTACCAATGTAATCTTCTTTTTGTCCCATTTGTTTTCTTGCGGACGCACCCAAGGTTGCATCCCAGTTACCTATTTGACCAAAATCATAAAATGCTGAAAGCACACTTTCTGAGTTGCCGGCAGTTATACCTACATTACCACTTCTGGATCTACCTTTTTTGGTAATGATGTTAATAACACCATTAACAGCATCCGCGCCATACATAACACCGGCTTGGCCGCGAATGATTTCGATACGTTCAATATTAGATGGGTCGATAGAGCGAAGATACCTACCTGTAACGTCTTTCTTACTTTCCGTAAACGGTGGCTGACGACCATCAATCAAAAGCAACGGTGAGTGGTCATTGTCAGATAAACCTGAACCACGCAAAGAAAGTGACGGATTGCCCCCTACAGTTTGTGTGACTAGTATACCGGGTGAGCGTGCAAGAATTTGTTGCAGACTTGTTGCACCCATTTTTACAATGTCTTCGGCTGTTATAACATCCATTGTTTGTGGAACATCTTCAAGCATTTGCTCCGTTCTTGTTGCTGAAA
>CAYJHY010000343.1:0-2386 GCA_964369875.1 uncultured Mailhella sp. | reverse complement strand
TAAGAAATATTATAAAAACAATTAAAGAGCTCGGTACTTCAAACTGTTTGGCTGAGGGGATTGAAGACAAAGAGCAAAAAGATATGCTGCAAGATTTTGGTTGCGCATACGGACAAGGTTACTATTTTTACCGCCCAATGCCTGTTAACGATTTTATAAACTGTCTCAAGACCAATAAAAATATTCAGAACGAGGAATTTTTACCCATTGGTAAAAGTTGTCTCGAGGACTTTAAGATTTCCGGCGACGAACTTTTTGCTATTATTGAAGCTATGCCTCTTTGCGCTAATTTATGGAACCACAAACGTGAAAATATTATGTGTAACCGCTTAGCAGTTGAGCTTTTTGAGCTTGACTCAAGAGAACAATACTGTAAAGAGTTCTTTAAGCTTTCTCCGGAAAGACAACCGGATGGTAGATTGTCGAGCGAAGCGGCTATGCAGTATATTAATGATGCGAGAAATAATGGAAGCGTCGTCTTTAATTGGATGCATTGCAAGCTTGACGGTGAAGAAATTCCTGCAGAAATAACCCTCACTCAGCTTGATGTTAAAGGTAGTGAAGGCGATTATCTTATCGCGGGTTTCACCAGAGATTTACGTTCACAACTCGCAGGTAATTATGATATTGCCAATGACACAGGCTTCTTTTTTAATCAAATTACCGATAAAGCGCTTTTTACAACTATAGCAGAACTTTCGGCAGAGTGGTTTTGGGTTTATGATCATCGCCTCGGTCAAATCCAGTTTTTCGGAAAAGGTTGCGAAATTTTGGGGCTTTCCACACAAAAGCAAAATTTTCCTAACTATGTTGTGGAGTCCGGTATTGTCTATGAGGATGATTACGATGAATTTATGGCCTTTTACTATGCTATGGAAAAGGGAGCGACAAGGCCGACGGAAGTTCGTTTTATTTTGCCCGACCAAAGTATAAGACATTATAAAATTAAATATAAAATGATTACCGATGCGCATAATAGGCCTCTTTTTGCTATTGGTAAAACCTATGATATTGAAGACCAAAAATCATTAACTAAATTATCGCAAATTGATTTACTTACCAATTGTTATAATAAAATGACGACGGAAAACCTTGTTCAAACCCACATAAACCAACATTTAAATACAGGACACGCTTTGTTTATAGTTGATATTGACAATTTTAAAACTATCAACGATACCCTTGGCCATCACGTTGGAGATTTGATTTTGGTGGAAGTAAGTAAATGTTTACACTACTGCTTTAGAGATGGTGATATTATTGGGCGTATCGGTGGTGATGAATTTGTTGCTTTTGTTAAAAATTCTAATTCCCTTGATGTGATTATCAGAAAGGCGGAAGCTATCACACAGGCGTTTAGAAATATATTTTTGGGTGAGGTAAATAATTGTAAAATTTCTGCCAGTGTGGGAATTGCTATATGCCCACAAGACGGCAGAAGTTATAAAGAATTGTACCTTGCTGCGGATAAAGCTCTGTATGTTTCAAAGAAAAATGGAAGGGACTGCTATACAGTCTATGAAGCGTAAGCTTATAGTATTTTGCTTTAAGTTTGAGTTTTGAGGGAAAATTTTTTGTAAAAAATTTTCCCCCAAAACCCCTTCAAAAAACTTTAATATATAAAAATATGCCTATTCAATAAAAGATACTATGACGCTTGTGCATGTATTTTATTTAGCACACCTAACGTTAAGACAACTTGCTATAAAACAATTTTTAAACCGATTATATGTTGAAGGAAAATGATGAATACGTTTACTAAAATTTTGTGTTTACTTGTTTGTTTGGGATTGTTCAGTGCTTGCGAAAAAGAAGCTCAAAAAACCGCTATGATTGATATTGAGGCTGTGATTAACAATGGCCCCCATGCCGTTGAGGCTGCAAAGCAATTACAAGAGGCGCAAAAGATTTATCAGTATAACCTCGATATTATTGATCAAAAGCTAAATACATATCAAAATAAAGAGCAGGCACAAGCATACCTTATCGAAGCCGCTCGCCAACTGCAAACACAGCTTAATAATTCCAAAATTTTAGTTACTCAATCTTTATTAAACGCATTTAATGAAATACTGGAAGAACAAAAACAAGTATATGATTTGATAATTAAAAAAGATGCCATTCTATACATAAAAGAAGGTGATGGCGAAGTAAGTAGCAAATTTGCAGCTATGCCCGAAGATATTACAGTCAAAATGCAAGCGCTTTATAGCAAAGTTATTGTGACATACCCTCCCTTGCCAAACGCCATAGAAGAACCAAATTTACCTGCTGATTTAGGCGATGCGCCTTTCCCGCCTGTGAGTGAATAATCTAGGTTAATCCAATTTGTTATTTCTTGGGAGGGGGAAAACCCCTTTTGTGTACAAAAGGGAGTTTTCCCCCT